>JALOTT010000228.1 GCA_025457745.1 Verrucomicrobiota bacterium | reverse complement strand
CGTTCTCGTCTCGCTGCTGTGTTTGTCCTTCGCTGGTCGCGCCGACGAACTGGCGGACAAAGGCCGCGCCGTTTTTAACAAGCATCAGCGCGCGGTTGTGACCGTCCAGGTGGTGCAGAAGATGACTTTTTCCACCGGCGGCCGGACCTCCGAGCCGAACGAAATGAAGCAGGACATCACCGGCACTGTGATGGACCCCTCCGGCCTCATCGTGCTGGCGCTCTCGGCGGTTGACGTGGGCGAGATGTACAAACGCATGTCTCCCAACTACAAGGTGGAAACCGAGGTCAGCGACGTGAAAATCCTGCTCGATGACGGGGCGGAAATCCCGGCGGAAATCGTTTTGCGCGACAAGGACCTGGACCTCGCGTTCATCCGGGCCAAGAGCAAGCCAGCCAGCCCGATGGCCACGGTGGATTTTGGCAAAGCCTCCAAGGTTGACGTGCTCGATCAAATCGTGACGCTTAACCGTCTGGGTCGCGCCGCGGGCCGCGCCTATTCCGCCTCGGTTGAGCGGATCAGTGCCGTCGTGCACAAGCCGCGCACGTTTTACATTCCGGATAGTGGCATGACCGGCACCGCGCTCGGCTCACCCGCGTTTGCGCTCGACGGAAACATCGTGGGCATCCTCGTGATGCGCAGCATCAGTTCCGGCAGCGGCGGCAGCATGAACAATTTCCGCCCGGACAACATGACCTCCATCATCCTGCCCGCCGAGGACGTGGTGAAAGCCGCCAAGCAGGCCCCCGAAGCGAAGGATGGAGACGAAAAGAATAGCGACAAAAAAGAAGAGGCGAAGGAACAGAAATAGCGGTGATTTCCCAGATTGATTGCGGAGAAGAACAAGCGTTTCACCCGCCGCCGCAGATGGACTCGTCCCGACGACCAACTTCTACTCGCTGCGTAGCGAGGTGAAGAACCGGTGCGCGCGCGGAAACCAGTAATTGTTCCGGTCGAGAGACACCACCACGGAGGTCGCGCGGCCTACGATGCGTTTGCGTTCCACCGGTCCCCAGTAACGGGAATCAAAGCTGTCATCCCGGTTGTCGCCCATCATAAAGTATTGCCCGTCCGGCACGCAAAGCGGAGCAAAGTTCCGCAAGGCTGGCGCGGCCGGATTACCCGCGACGGCGTGAGTCTGCCCGGGAAGTTGTTCGGCGGCGAAGACGTGGCCCACGCGTTCGGCAGCAGGAATATCCCGCAGAAGTTCTTCGGCGATGGGCTGATATTCGACCGGTTGGCCGTTCAGGACAAGGGCGTTGTTGCGAAGTTCAATCGTGTCGCCGGGCAGGCCCACGACCCGCTTGACGAGGCGTTTGCCGTCGTGTGGCGAGTAGAACACGACGATGTCACCACGCGGCGGATTGCTCCATTCGGCGATGTGCCACGTGGTGAACGGCACTTTGAGATCGTAAGCGAGCTTGTTCACCAAGACGCGGTCGCCTTCCAAAATGGTTGGCCGCATGGAGCCGCTGGGCACGACATTCCAGTCCGCAAGGGAGGATCGAAGCGAGAAAAGGATCAGCGCGAATATGAGCAGCGGACGGATTTCCTGTTTCCACCAGCGGCAGGCGCGCGCGCGAAAGCATTTTACATTCATGCTCAATTGACCGGCCCCCTTGCGGATCGTTCAAAGGGAAGTCTCGCCGAACGCGCTCAAACCACCCGGCCACCGCACATGGATTTGTTCGGCGGCTAGAATAGCGCCTCCCGCCTGTCTCTGACTTGGCAGCGGTGTTAGAGAGGGACGCCAACGAAAAGGTTACTCTTCTTGCTTTTCGGCGGTCGTGGTGTTTGGTGGTGGCGGATTCGGCGGAATCGGTATGTCAAACACGCGCCACTTTTGCTTGCAGTCGGGGCAAGTTCCTTCGTCCTTGTCCCAAACAACCGATTTACCGTGGTGAGGACACCAGTTAATGCGCACTCTCATAATCTTAAAGGTGGTTAATTAACTCAGCCAATTTCAAACAGGGCCAATTTCACTCACGGCACGGATAACAAGCGGAAGAAAAGTTGGTTCCAATTGTCCACGTCCCAATACTGCGGGTAGATCATGTTGGAGTTGGTAGCGATGAACGCTGCGCCATGATTCGTCCACGTATTCAAATCGCCGGAAAGCTGCAATTGGTAGTTCGTGCCCACCCATAGATACGAGAAAGACGGCTTAACGGCCTTGATCAAATCTATGCGCGGCCCGGATTCGACAGCATAAAGTTGCGCCACTTCGTTCGAAGAGAGGACGCGGTTGTAAATGCGGACATCGTCAATGAAGCCGTTCCAGAATCCCCCGGAACATCGGTAGGCAGTGTGTCAGCGCCGTTTATCCCGGGAGCTTACAGGTAGCCCCCATCCTTTAGACCACTGAGCGCAGAAAATAAGATGGATTCTCGAGGTCTGCTGTCACGGTTATTTTTGTTTGTTTGTCGTTCACTCTGCGCTTCAAAACCGTTTGGAAAAGAGAGAACGAGCTGTGCGGGGCACGGCCCGTCCTCCCTCTCCCGTTTAATCGGGTTCCAATATTTACCGCCGCAGGCGGTCTGATTTCAAGCTTTACTGTGCGGCCTTGATCCTTGGGGCTGCATCGCTGCCCAACTGGCTGGCTGGGCGCCGTGAGCGCCGGGATCAAAGTATACTTCTGCCGGCGTCGCATAACCCAGCGCCTGGTGCGGCCGCTCCTGATTATAGCCGTCAAACCACCGGCCCAACCCGCGGCCAGCCGCCAGTCCATCGCCATAATCCTGCAAATAGATGTCCTCATATTTGGCGCTCCGCCACAGCCGTTCGATGAATCGGTTGTCGATCCACCGTCCCCGACCGTCCATGCTCACGTCCACGCCCGCCGATTCCACAGCGTCGATAAACATGAGCGAGGTGAACTGCGAGCCTTGATCGGTGTTGGAGATCAGCGGTGCCTGCCGTCCCGCCCGTAGCGCCGCCTCCCAGGCGTCCACACAAAAAGCCGCCTCCAGCGTGTTGCTCAATCGCCAACCCAACACGTAACGACTCCACCAGTCCATCACCGCCACCAAATACATGAACCCCCTGGCCATGGGCACATACGTGATATCCGCACACCAGACTTGATCCGGCCCCGTCACCGCCAAATCCCGCAACAGATACGGATAAATCTGGTGACCCGGTGCCGGCAGACTCGTCTTGGGCTTGGCGTAGATCGCCTCGATCCCCATCAACCGCAGCAGCCGCACCACCCGCTTGCGATTGATGAGCAACCCTTCCCGGCGCAAGCTGACCGCCAACTTGCGGCTGCCGTAAACCGGATGCTCCAAGTGCAGCTCGTCCAACCGCCGCATCAGGGCCAAGTTGGCCTCCGTCTCCGGGGCGCACTGGTAATAGTAACTGCTGCGGCACAGTTCCAGCAGCTCGCACTGATGCCTGACGCTGATCTGCGGATCGGAACCGATGAGTTCGCGTAGACATGTTAAAGACCCAGTTGTCTGGACTTTTTTTTAAGCCAGTCCAGGTCCACCGTCAGTTGGCCGATCTTCTGATGCAGTTGCGCAATCAATTGTTCCTGGTCCTCCGTCCCCGGCTGGCCAGACTCAAACAATTCGGGCAAGTGATCCCGAATGGTGGCTTTCCACTGCGTGACTTGCGTCGGATGCACCACATACTCTCGCGCTAATTGCGAGACCGTCTTAAGCCCCGCTAGGGCTTCGAATCCCACTTTGGCCTTGAAGGCCGCACTATGCCGTTTCCGTTTGGCTTTCATAGTCTGCTCTTTCTTCTCCAGCAGACGAGCGAAAGTCCATCTTAACTAGTGGTCCAGTTTTTGGGGGCCACCTCTCTTCACCAGAACCGATATACAAAGGGCTGAATTGGACTGGTACATAACTCGGAAGACCGGTGCCAAAGGCAAGAACCTGACCGTTAAGGTAAAGAACCGCACTATTGCTACCGCGAGTGGATACCAAATGAGACCAAGTGTTAAGAGGCCATTGACCGACAGGTGCAAGTGTTTCCGCAGCCCAGCTAGAGCCACTGCCATCCCAGAATCCGAAAGTTGTGTTAAAATTCATCGTATTTATGCCGTATCCTCTCCAGCCGTCGTCAAATGCATTACCTGCGCGCATCAATGCTGTGTCGTGGAAAACGCCCGTATTTTTGAACCAAATAGAGATGGTCTGATTGGTCGGATACAGGCTTCGGTTGTAGGGAACGAATATCCAACTGCTGCTGAATTGATAACAGGCGTTTGTTCTTCCGAATCGGTCAACGGCAGGTGTCGCGTTCTGGACGATTCCGTTATTGCCAGTCCCGCTCATGTCATTCGCATTCCCGTTGAACGGGTAGTAGGCAAGGAGGCCGTTGGTAAGCCAGCTTTGGGCGCTGGCGGTAAGGGTGAGCCCGGCGAGAGTGGCGCTGAGCATCAAAGTTCTGGTTGTTTTCATGAGTTCGTATTTTTCCTTTCTGAGTTTAGTCCACACACGAACGACGGAGAAATAAGAAGGCGCGAACTTGTCGCACCCTTCTTGGAGGCACCGCGAAGCGCCTTGGGGAGAGATGCTCCAAGCCGCGCCCAGTGGCGCGTGCTTGGGCTGGATCTCCCCTTTGGAAATTCGCGGTTTTCCAAGAAGTCCGTAGCCGTGCTACGCTAAATGTTGTTGGTTTGCGTTATCGCATCATTGTTTCTGTTCCGACGATTGATGGCCTGCCGCAGCCCCTGCGAAATAACAAGAACTATTTTCCCTCAAGCAGGCGCGCGTGTTTTGTAATCAAGACAGCACCCAATTCAAGCAACTCACCCCGCCGCCGCAGCTGGATTTGTTCGGGTCGTAATCAGCGGCAAAGAACGGTGTTGCGTTTTGGACATTTCTGTCATACGGTGCGCCCATGCAAACGGTTTCAGTAAAATTGCCCGACGATGTGCTGGGGCGGCTGGATGAACTGGCCCGCCAGACCGGCGAGGATCGTTCCGCCTTGATCCGCCAGTCGGTCGGGTCATTGGTTGCCAGAAAACATTCCGGCTCGGCACATCAAAAGCTGGCCCACCTTTGCGGTGTGTTCAAAGGCGGCGCTAAAGACGCCAGCGTGAGCGAGGATTACCAGGAGAGGTTTGGGCGTGATTAACGCCGTCCTGCTGGATGCCGGACCGTGGGTGGCGTATCTGCGCCGGGCAGACCAGCATCACGTCTGGGCGCGCGAACAATTCTCCGCCCGCGAGGAATTCGTGAGTTGCGAAGCGGTGCTGGCGGAGGTCTGCGCACGATTGCAATACTACGGCAACGACCCACTCGTGGCGCTGGAATTTGTGAAGTCGGGCGTGGTGACGCTGGACTTCAACTTGCAATCCGAGCTTATTTCCGTTGAAAACCTGATGCGTAAGTATCGCGATCAACCGATGGACCTTGCCGATGCCTGCCTGGTGCGAATGACGGAAGTGGAACCACGCTCATTGGTGGTGACCACGGATGAAGATTTCAAATTCTATCGCCGCAACGGGCGCGAAGTCGTTCCACATGTATTACCTGAGTGACCGGGGCCATCCAACCTCGTCGCCAGCAAGACCGCGACAAGCTCAAGCAACTCACCTCGCCACCGCAGATGGATTTTTTTTCGTAGCGGCGTCTCGGTAGAGCGCCGCAAACTTATCCCAAAAAACGGCGGCGCTCTGCCGAGTCGCCGCTACGCCGCCCCGTCCACCACCTGACACACGACCGGTTTGACTTTGTGGCCGGTCTGGCTCTCGTATTCGCGCGCCATGTGTTCCATGAAACTCTCAGCTTGGTGATACGCGACGAGGTTGATGGTCGCGCCGCCGAAGCCGCCCCCCGTGAGCCGCGCGCCGAGACAACCGGGGTGTTTGCCCGCGAGTTCCACCAGTGTGTCGAGTTCGACGGTGCTGTTCTTCAGAAAATCCCGCGAGCTTTCGTGGCTTTGGAACATGAACTGCCCGAACTGTCGGTGGTCGTCGTTGCGCAACGCGCGTTCTGCCGCCACCACGCGGGCGATCTCGCTTACGACATGGTGCGCGCACTCAAATTCGCGTGGTGTCAAAAATGATTTGCCCGTCTGCAGATGTTTCATTTCGACCGACCGGAGCGATTTGGCGTGCAGTTTCTGCGCGGCGGACTCGCAGTTCCGCCGCAGCTCCGCATATTCGCCGCCCACGAGCGTGTGTTTCACGCCACTGTCGCAAACGATGATCGCCTCGCCGATGATCGGCGCGGTTTCCACCGTCAGGAAACGGCAGTCAATGTTCATCACGTTCCACGCCTTGCCGAACAACGAGGACACTTGATCGAGAATTCCGCAGGGCACACCGACGAATTCGTTTTCCGCGGCGCGGCACAGTTTGGCGTAGTGCATCCGCTCGATGAGCGGCAGCGGGGGCAACTCGCCCTTGTATGCCCGCACCCATTGGAATCGTGCCGTAAATCGCGGCGTTGAAACCACTGAAATGAACGCCGCGTTTGCGGAGTTGCGCCAGCACGCCCTTCACGTAATCCGCCCAACGCGCCGCCGGGTTGGATTTGATTTCGCTCATCCAGAATTTTTCCGGTTCGGGAAAGGCGGACGAGACCAGTTCGATTTTCCCATCCGTGCGCGGGGCGGAGGCGATGAAGATGTATTTGTCCACCGCCACGGACAGGACGACGCCGTCGTTGTAGTCGGTGTGGTTGCCGAGAACTTCGAGCCGCCCCGGCGCTTTGACGACGTGCGGCGGCGTGTAGCTGAAGTGCTTTTTGAAAAGTGTTTGAGCTTCGGCGGCGCCGTCGGCGGTCTTTTTGAGCGTAGGCATCTGGGTTGACGTATTGCGTGTTACGTATTTCGTCAAGTGTTTGCGGGAGCGCCCTTCAGTTACTTGACGCAAAACGCAAAACGCAAAACTAACCTGTGTTCACAGCCGGTCGAACTGTCGCGCGAGCTTGAAATCCTTTTCCGTCAGCCCTCCCTCGCCATGCGTGCTGAGCGTCAGCGTGACCTTGTTCCAGCGAATATCAATGTCCGGATGGTGCCACGCCTTTTCGGCGAGCTTCGCGACGGCGTTGACGAAGGTGATCGCGGCTACGAAGTCCTTGAATTGAAAAGTGCGCGCGATGGTTGCGCCCCGCTTCTTCCAGCTGGGCACTTTGTGAAGCGCAACTTTAATTTGCGATGCTTTGAGTTTTGCCATGGAGAATCAATGACACAGTTCAACCGGCACGTCACGATGGAAGCTCCTCGGGCGGTGACTTTCAAGTCAGTTTTGGTGGCTTGCCCGCTTCCTCGTTCTTTGGGGCGGCGCGAAGGATCGAGGCGTTGGTTGCCAGCGCCCAGAGCCAGCTCACGGCAAAAAGTGCCATGCCCAGCAACGCCCACCGCGCGCCGTGCCAGAACGCAACCATCGTTTCCACCGGATCAGCCTGCGGATCGTGGATTTTCGACCAGTTCATCAATCCCCAGAGGATGAATTTCACCCCGAAAACCACCGTGAGCGCGAACGCCACCACGGTGAACACCGCCTGGGCGTAGCCAATCGCGCGCCCGGCCATCAACGAGCCGAAGCCCGGCAGCGCGAGGTTCGTGGCCACGCAACCCCGCGCCGTCTGCGGGCTGAGCGCCTCACGGTTTCCGAGGGCCAAAGAGATTTTCATACGCGTGCATCAACGCGCCCACCGCGAAGAGCATGTTTACGATGAGCACGGCCTGTCCCACCAACGCGAGTTTCACGCCGGCCGCCACCAACTCCGCGGTGTGCTGCTTGAAAATTTCCAGCAGGCGCATTACATCAAAGTGCGCTTCCTCCCACATCCCGTAAAGCATGGTGCCGGTTTTTATCCCGCTGAAAACATTGAACGCTATGACCGGCAGGAACACGATGACCAGCAACCAGAACATTTTGAACCAGACGCGCGTGACCACTTTGCGGCTCAGTTCCATGGCCGACCAGAATTCCAGCCGATTGTCCGCGACCAGCGGCAGCGCGAAAACCCACACCACCGTCAGGAAGATTCCCGGCACGATGCAAAACAGGAAGCCGATTTGTGTCAGAATCGTCGTCAGCGAGCCGGCAAGCATCAGTTGCACGAAGCACAGTTTGAATCCGGCGAACACGTCGCCCACCGCCGCTGGTTCGCCGCGCATCCGCCGCAGGCACGCGAGGTAAAGTCCGCCCACCAACACCCCGCTGAACAGCAGATGCACCATGCCGCCGATGAACGGCGTGAAGGCCATCACAAGATTCAACACCCCAACCACCAGCACGGCGGCGAAAACAAAAGCGGCATCGGATGCAAAAAACTTCCAGCCGGCGCCGAGACATTCCCCGATACGCAACTCCGGTTCGCGCGTGAGAATTTGATCGGCTGAAATCGTCCGGCCCACCACGGGCGGCGCACCGACCTGCGAACGCAGCGCGTCGGCAAATTCCGGGAGCGTGGAGAGGTGCTGCCACGTGCCTCCGTCCTGCGTCAGAACCAGCGATTCGCCGCTAAGCCGGCCTTCGGCAATCCATTGGCGCAATTCTTCCGCCGTGACTGGGCCGTATTGTTTCTGGTCGCCGCCGATGATTTTGTAGTTGGGCATGCTGATATTCGCTACGTGAGCTTGTAGGTGATTAACGGGTTGGGCGCAAGTTTTTGGGTGCGGAGGGCGGATTGTCTCAATCCGCAGCGGCAGATTACAGCACAGGCGCTGCGAGTTGAGGAGAGCTCGCGCTCCGAGCTCACGGCGCGAGCCAGGCGAACGCGGGCAGATTGCGGAGCACGGCGAATACGGCTGCCAACGCGAGGAAAAGCCAGAGCCACTTCGTAGAAAAGGGCCGGGCTCCCGGCGGCGGGCTGAGTTTTTTTGCCGCGAAGCGGATTCCCAGCCACGCGAACAGCGGCAACAAAATCACCAGCAGCGCGTTCAGGTGCAGCGCGGCCAGCACGTGTCCGTGCAACAACTGATGAATCGCGCGCAGGCCGCCGCAACCCGGACATTGCAATCCCGTGAGCTGGTAAAAAAAACAAAACGGGTAAAAACGGTATTGCGCCGGGTTAAACCAAAATATAACGGTGACCATTGCAACGACGGCCAGCCCCCCCACCGCAAACCACGCCGGTTTCCGTTTCACCGACGCCTCCAACCGGGGCGGCACGCACGTTTCACCGGCGCGCGAGTTGTCCTCAACTCGCAGCGCATGGGTCATCGCAGGCCGCTGCAGATTGGGGACAATCCGCGCTTCGATGCTGCCGTCAGGATGCGCCACACACATTCTATCGGAGTCGAAATGGTTCATCGCCGCTTTCTCGAGGGTCAGCGAAACGCGAATTTGACTTCCGGCTTGGCCAGCACGACGACCGCCCAGATACCGATGGGCAGGCCGATCAGGCAGCAGGGCGAAATACAAGGGGCCAGCGCCAGGATGCTTGCGGTCATGGCCCAGCCGTGGTTTTCCAGCTTCCTCATTTTCAGCGCTCCGAAAAGGATCAGGCCGCTGACCACCATGCCTAGCACGCTCCCCACCACGCCGAGGGTGCCGGAAAACATGTTGATCCAGGCATCCGGCGTGCCCTGCCTTTGCATCGCACCGAAGGAAGCGCCGAGCAAATTCATGATGAGCGCGGCGGCTTGAACGAGGAATCCCAGAATTGCCGTGACGATGAGCCCCACCGCGGGACCACTCACCTGATCGGCTGCGGATACCACGCCCGCAGCCATGACGGGCGTCGGCGTGGCCGTAATCGGCGGCGCGGCGGCGAATTCGGGAATTTCCGCGAGCGTCTTCCATTCGGTGCCGCCTTCGGCGAGAACTTTGGTTTGCGCGTTGGCGCGGCCCTCGGTGATCCATTGTTTCAACTGATCCGCCGTGATGGGACCGTATTCCTTGCCGTCGGCTCCAATGATTTTATACATGAGCGAACTTTGCCCGGCGGAAGCCGCGCCCGTCAAGCGGACACTTCGCGCAGCGGAGGCGGTTTCGTTCCGAAAATATCCTCATAGGCATAGATCAATGCGCCAAAGGCGACCGGCTGCGCGATGAACACGCCGATAATGCAAGCCGCCAGCCCCAGCAGACAAATCAGCACGTTAACCAGCAGCAGGCAAAAAAAGACCCACCAGTGGCGATGAACCACTTTGCGGCTTAACTCCATGGCCGGCCAGAAATCCATCTTCTTGTCAATCACGAGGGGCAGCGCGAAAACCCACGCCACCGCCAGATAAATCCCCGGCAGCAGGCAGAGCAACAGTCCCGCACAAGTCAGGAGACTGGAAATCAACCCCGCTAGCAACCTGTCGAGCTTAGAAATTTGATTTGAGAAGAGGAACCTATTGGCGTCGTCGGACGCTGCGACAAAAGGCTCTTCGCTGACACTTCGCCGC
>JALOTT010000227.1 GCA_025457745.1 Verrucomicrobiota bacterium | reverse complement strand
CTTCGGGATGCCGCCGCCCCTCGAACCGGCATACCAGCAGGCGCAGCAACACGGCAATGCCGCGATGCGCGCGTGGCTCAAGACCTACGGCCCGGCGATGCAGGACCCGCGCAGGGCGTGGATCGAAATGGACTTTTGTGTGGCGATCGCGCGCGACGACCCCGCCGAGGCCCGGCGCATTTTCGCGTCCGTAAAGCAACGCACTCCGCCGTCATCACCGATCTGGCCGCGGGTGAAGCAGCTTGAGAAATCCTACGAGTGATGTCAGCGGTGAAATCCAAAATTCATAGGTCGAGGCTTAAGAAAAGCGCCAAGCGCCAGGCACACCCCCGGGCATCGGGCGCAGCCATCTTGCCCGGAAGCAAATCGGTCGCGCCGCCCGTTGGAACTGTTGGTTTGATGATTCTCTTGCGCTTTGATTTTTTTTGCTGGTTTTGCTGCGGGCAGTGACTTAAGCTGGGCCCGTAGTCAAAACCTTTTAGCCTATGGACATCATCTTCGATTGCCCCAAATGTGAACAGGAATTGGCGGTGGAAAGCTCCGGCGCCGGCTCGGAAATCACTTGCCCGTCGTGTGGCGAGAAGATTGTCATCCCACAAGCACCGTCCCCGGCGGGATATGCCGGGCCGCCGGGCGCGCACGACCCAGCCCACCCGAGCAGCTCCATCGCGTCCTCCGCCGCCGCCAAGATCGAGATGCACCTCAAAGTGCCGGCGCATGCCAAACCCACCGCGGCCCTCATCGAAAAACCCAAGGCACCGCTGGAAGTCGCCGCGAAGGAGTCCGACAAGAAAATGCGGGTCCACACCATCCGCCACACCGACTGCATCGAGGTGGGCCGCGACAAATTCGACGAATTCGTCACCAATTTCCTCGTGAAAGTCGGCGAGGCCAACGTCATCAGCATCAACCCGCTCACCTACACCCACCTCGACATCGGCACGCAAAAGCTTTTGACCGACTATGCGGTGATGATCGTGTATCGCGGATGATCGCAGGTCGCCTTCGTCCCGGGCGTTTTGAAATCATGCACCCATCCGGTTTTCGGTTGATCTTGCCCATCGTGCTGCTGCTCGGCGCGGCGACCGTTCCCGGCCGGGGCGCCGAACCACATCCGTGGGTCACGCTCACCAATTGCCAGTAAATCGCCAGCGAATACAACGACGGCGACAGTTTTCACATTCGCGGGGGCACCAACGAATTCATCGCCCGCCTTTACTTTGTGGACGCGCCGGAAACCAATCTGCGTTACGCGGAGCGGACTCGCGAGCCGGCCGAGTATTTTGGCGTCACGCTCGACGAGACGCTCAAAGCCGGCGCCCAGGCGCGCGACGCGGTGCGCGAACTTTTGCTCGAACCGTTCATCGTGCAAACCCGGTGGGCGAGCGCGGCGGGACGCACCAAGACGCCGCGATATCATGCCTTCGTGGAGGTCGGCGGCAACAACCTCGCGGAATTGCTGGTCGCACGCGGCCTGGCGCGCGCCAAGGGCGTCACCGCTGGTTTGCCCGACGGCGGGAAGTCAAAAGCGTTTGCGGAAAAACTGCGAGCGCTGGAGGCCGAAGCGCGGCAAAAGCGACTTGGGGTTTGGGCCACTGCGACCGAAAAGAAAATCGAGGCAGCAACCCCATGACACAGCGCCATCTTGCGGCGCGATCCGTTGCGCCCGGCTTGACTTGCCTTTTGGGCGTCGCTAACGTCGCCCCATGAATCGTCGCCTCGTTTTACTCTGCCTGATTACCGCGTGCGTTGTGTTGATGCCGTTCCGCTCGCCCGCGCCGCTGGTTTACACCCCGGGTGAAGGCTGGACTTACGAGCCGGTCGGCGGCGAAGGCAAATGGCGCCGCGCGCGCGCCAAGGATCAGATGGACGTGGCCCAGGCCGCCTTCGACAAACGGGATTACAGCCTCGCACTCAAAGCCACGCGCCACCTGGTAAAAACCTGGCCGCTCTCCGACTATGCGCCTCGTGCTCAGTATCTCGCTGGTCGTTGCTACGAAGCGAAACACAACGACCAGAAGGCGTTCGATCATTACCAGAAAATCCTGGAAAAATACCCGAAGAGTGAAAACGTGAAGGAAGTGCTCCAGCGCCAGTTCGAAATCGCAGGGCGGTTTCTCAAGGGCCAGCGCTTCAAGCTGTGGGGCTACATCCCGGCGTTCCCCTCGATGGACCGCACGGCGGGCATGTTTGACAAGATCGTGAAGAACGGCCCGTACAGCGACGTGGCCCCGCACGCGCAGTTGCGCATCGGCGCGGCGCGGGAAAAACAGTCTCACTTCCCGGAGGCGGTCAAGGCCTACGAGACGGCGGCGGACCGTTACCATGACCGGCCGCAAGTCGCGGCGGACGCGATCTACCGCACGGGCATCGCCTACCAGAAGCAGGCCAAGACGGCCGAGTACGACCAGAGCGTGGCCGGGCAGTCCATCGCGCAATTCACCGATTTCCTGACACTATACCCGCAGGACCCGCGGGTGCCGCAGGCACAAAAAATCATGACGGCACTCAAGGTCGAGCAGGCGCGCGGCAATTTCGAAACCGCGAAATATTACGAGAAGCGCAAGAAATGGAACGGCGCGCTGGTGTATTACAACGAAGTGGTGCTGCACGACCCGAATTCGCTGTTTGCGACCGAGGCGCGCAAGCGCATTGACGCCATCAAGCAACGAACGCAGACGGCCCGCAAGTGACATGCGCTTCCTCCGACTGATTTTGATCGGCGGCATGGCCGTCGCGTTAAATGGTTGTGCCGGCTACCGGCTCGGCCCGTCCAACGGGCAGACCGCGGGCGAGAAGACGGTTCAAGTTAGTCCGTTCACCAACCGCACGCCGGAACCGCGCCTTGGCGACGCCGTCACCGCCGCTTTGCGCAAGCAGTTGCAGCGCGACGGCACTTACCGGCTGGCCACGCACGATGCCGGTGACATTGTGGTCAGCGGCGTTATCACTCAATATTCCCGGCATGAACTGAGCTTCGTGCCCAACGACATCGCCACGGCGCGCGATTATCAGGTGCGCTTGACCGCCCAGGTCACGGCGCGGGAGCGGAGCACAGGCAAGGTGCTGTTCGCCCAACCCCTGACGGGTCACACGCTCATCCGCGTCGGCTCGGATTTGACCAGTACCGAGCGCCAGGCGCTGCCGCTGCTGGCTGACGATCTGGCCAGACAGGTGACTGGACTGTTGGCGGATGGGAGTTGGTAGGCCTGCCGCCGATTCCTGCCCCCCGGCTGCTCTCATTCAGGATTAAAAAGTCTTGCATCTTTGGGCGCATTGGGCTGCCATGCCCCCGCCTTGTCGTACCATGTCGTATCAATATGAACTCGCATTAGAACCATTATGAAAAATAAAATCGTGAGATTGGTTGTATTCGGGCTGCTCGCCGCCGCGATCGCTGCGGCGCCGACGCAAGTGCTGGCACAAGAGAGCAAGGACAAACCGGCGGCTAAAAAAAAGGACACACCCAAGAAGGACGCGCCACGGGTCATTCCCTTCCACGGCAAGGTGGGAGCGATCGATACCAAGGAGAAAAAACTGTGGGTCGGAAAACGGGTTTTCGTCATCACTTCCGACACCCGGATTTTCAAGGCGAACAAGCCGGCGGGGCTGGAGGACGGCGTGGTGGGAGAAAACGTGAGCGGCAGCTATAAAATGGCCGCGGGCGGAAAAATGGAGGCGGTGAAACTTTACTTTGCGCTTCCTAACTCCGCCGCCGCCAAGGTCGAAGCCAAGGTCGAGACGAAAGAAAAATAGCCGGCGACTGGGATGCCCGGGCGGCAGCGGCGTCGCAGTGGCTTGTCGTTTGCCGCGGCCGGGGAAAATGGCCAGAAAGGGCTTGCCAGCCCCGCCGGATTGGGGTGCAATGCCCCGGTAGTTTCAAACAAACCAAAAACCATTACTGATATGAAAAAAAATATTCTAAGAATCGCTGTATTGAGTTTGCTCGCGACCGCGATTGCCGTTGCCCCAACGCAAACGCTGGCCCAGGAAAAGCAGGACAAACCCGCAGTGGAGAAGAAGACCGAGCCGAAAGGCGATAGGGGAATTCCGTTCCACGGGAAGATCACGGCGGTGGACAAGACCGCCAAGACCGTTACGGTCGGGGAGCGTGTGTTTCTGGTCACCGCCGAGACGCGGATCAAGAAACTCGGCAAGCCGGCCAAGCTGGATGATGCCGTCGTGGGTGAAGAAATCGGCGGCACTTACATCAAGGGCGACGACGGCAAGCTTACGGCCAAGACGTTGCGTTTCGGTCCCAAGCCGGAAGTCGCCGCCAAAGCCGAAGGCAAGGACGAGGCAAAAGGTCAGGAGAAGAAAGGGAAGAAGGACAAATAACAAGCTACGGGAAACAACTTCCGGGCAGGCGCGAGCCTGCCCTTTTTGTTTGCGCCGACCTCATCGCCGCCACCAACTAGTCTTGCTCTTGGGATTGATCTGGTCCTGGTGGGCGTATTGCTGGACGAGCAACTGGCTGCGCGCGGCGTGCAGGACCATGCAGAATTCATCGTAGCTCAGGTAACGATCGGCTGGATTCTTCGCCATGACCTTGACCAGCGCGTCGCTGGTGGGCTGCGTGATCTCCGGCATAACCAGATTGGGCGGCGTCAACGGCGTATGCACGTGCGCGCCCACCAATTCCTCGATGGTGGGTGCATCAAACGGCACATGGCCGGTCAGGGCGTGGTACAGCGTGGCCCCGAGGCTGTACATGTCCGAGAGAAAGGTTTCCTTCTCGCGCTTGATCTTTTCTGGCGCCACGTAGTAGGGCGTGCCTTCGGTCACCGACGCCGATTCCGGTTCGGCCTCAACGTTGCGGGCCAGGCCGAAATCCACCAGCTTGGGTTCGTTGTCGGCGTCGAACAGGATGTTGCCAGGTTTGATGTCGCGATGTAGCAGGTTGTGTTTCAACGCCAGGTCCAGCGCCGAGGCAATCTTGATGCCGATGTCCAAACCCACCAGTTCCTGCACGCGCCCCTGCTTTTCGATGCGGCTGTCCAGACTGCCGTGGTCGGCGAGTTCCATGACCAGATACGATTGTCCTTCGTACTCTTCGTAGGTGTAGATGTGGATGATGTTGGTATGGTTGAGCTGGGCGCAGGCGCGGGCTTCGCGATAAAAGTTGTCCAGCGCCACCGGGTCATTCAAAAAATCTTTTTTCATCAGTTTCACGGCGACCAACCGCTCCAACACCGTGTCGTAGGCGCGATAAACTGTCCCGTTGCCGCCCGAGCCAATGACGCTGCGCAATTCGAACTGCCGCAGCAGCATGGGCATCATGATGGAATGTCCGCACTTGCTGCACGGCACCCTGCCCAGCGGCGGGAGGTCGCCGGGGATGAAGACCTTGGTGTCACACCAATTGCAGGTGACCATCTTCAGTGGTTTGTCGCTCGCGCTCATCGCTCAGAAATCTGCCATTGCCTGCCGCTGTGACAAGTTGCGCGCGCTGACAGCCGTTGGCAAGCGGCCTTTTTTGCGGAATTTTTTGCCGCGCCTCGCCAAACCCCGCCAAAATGTCTTTGACATCCGGCCCGGCATCGTGTTGCTTGTGCGCGTTCGAATCATGAAAGCCGCGTTGACAAAGATGCAGACGACCGGGCGCGTCAATGGACATGTGTCCATCTGGCAGCGCTGCCCCCTGTCCTTTGGCAACGCGGATTCCGAATTCTAGACGATAACCGAAAGATTTCCAAAAACCCGTGATTGCCAGTCAATCACGGGTTTTTTCTTGAATCCGAACGTCCCGACGGTCTCGGGACAACAAAGAAAGCAAATGCATGAACACAAACTATCGAAAGGTGCCGCCCCGGCTCGAACCTGAGACGCGGTTCGATGTGCGCTCCGAATCGGCGGCGCCATTCCGCGCCCTTCAGGAAACCGAGCTGGAACGGCTCAAGCACCGCCTGCTCCGGGAGCGGTTGGCCGGAACGGCTGAAACGGAGTTGAGCGCGCCTTTGCGGCGCGCGGCCAACGAAGCCGCCGCCTTGGCGTGGATCACCGCGGTCCCGTTGCTGGTGTTCCCGGTCTTGTTCGAGGAAAAGGCGCGGACGGCGCTCTTTCAGGCCGCACGACAGGAATACATCCGCGAACGCAGCCGCGAGCTGCTGGCCGCATGAAAGCCCTGACGTTTCAAGTGGGGTATCAGCGCATGGGGAGTCGTGGTCGCGCGCACCTGCGAATGGACTGTGCGCGCGCCCACGGCTTCTCGTTGCGCCTTTTTGTTCCAGGTGCCGACCGCTCATCTGAACGCCGGCCGGATCCGCGGCGCGCTGGTTTCGCACCAGCGAAGCTGCGCGCCCGTTTCCGTTTGAACCGGCCTGCTTCAGTCCGTACTCTCAGCGCGCATGAATCACGACGTGGTCGCGCCGAATCTATGGATGATTATGGGCTATCCTTTTTTTTGGATATTCAGTGTTTTTCGTGGCTAAGACCGAGAATGAAGTGAGAGCTTTTAGTCGGTAACCCAAATGATCGGCACAATTTTCAAATGTCGGC
>JALOTT010000226.1 GCA_025457745.1 Verrucomicrobiota bacterium | reverse complement strand
CTCACGCTCGCGAGCTACGAGAGCCTGCTGAACGGCTTCAAGTTCAACAGCGCATCCAACTTCCCCGGCCCCTGCAATCCCCCGGCGAATTCAAATCAAACCCACACCGCGACCCTCAGCGCCAGCTACCTTAACACTCGCGGCTGGACTACGCAGGGCGATGGCAGCGGGTCGTTCGCGCGCAAACCCACCGGCTGCTACCTCGCGCCCGGCTCGATTGCCACCGTCACCGTGCCGGCGGCGTTGGTCGGCAAGGGCTACAAAATCCGTGTGGGCGCGCACTCGTGGGATTTTTCCAACAAGCCCACGATCAAACGCCTGGACCGCTCCACGCTTCTTTACCCGATCAATTCCGTGGACACCAAGATCGCCTGCCCGCACGGCGGCGGCATCTACCTCGAGGTGCCGTGGCTCGCGAATCAAGGGGTTGTGAGCGTGCAGGTCCGCAACGCCGTCCGCGCGCCCTATTTCTCCGCCAAAAGTTTTCACCAGACCACGCCGACGGAATGGCTCTCCGAACGCACCAACGCCGCGCCGTGGGCGGATTTTCAATCCGACAAGTTCATGACGCAGGTGCCGCGGAGTTGGATTTACGCAATGCCCGACCCGACGCAATTGATGAAGGACTGGGACGCCGCCATGGATGCCTGTAACGATCTGATGGGCTTTCCCCGCCTGCGCGGCAAGGAATCCTTCTATCTTCAACCCGATGTGCTGATTCGGGCTTCCGTCTATGCGCCGGGCTATCCCGCCGTGAACGTCGGCGGCTACAGCGCCACGGCCAATTACAACAACGGCTACCACACCCATTATCTCGTCCGCGGGCCGCAGTATGGCACTGATGACGCACAGGTGGAGTTTCATGAACAGGGCCACGGCTACTTCTTTGACAAGTTTCCCGGCGAAACCGAGGCCAACGTCAACCTGCTGTTTGTGCCCGTCTTGCAGCGGAAATTCGGCATCAGTCTGGACACGGCCTTCCGGGCGTCGCTGGGTGACGGCATCACCTACCGCACGCTCGAGACGACCGCCATGGCGTGGATGACGGTGTTCAACTTCTCGCCGCGCGAGGTCGAGATGGCGGACGGGGAGAAAGCCTACCAACTCAAGGGCCATGCGAAGTTCGTGGACCTCGCGCGCATCTACGGCTGGGGCGTGTTGAGCAATTACTGGACTTCGTTTGTGAACGATTACGAGAATGGCATCAGCTACGCGACGGACACCGACAGCCTGTTGTTGCGCCTGTCCCGGAGCGTGGGCGCGGACATCCGGCCGCTGTTTCACTTCTGGGGTATTTACCCGGCGAACCCCGCCACGCTGAACACCGCCATCACCAATGCCAACCTCGTCGCCCCCGTCGAGATTTACGACACGCTCGTCCGCTACAAGTCTCTGGTGCCGCCCAACAACTCCGCCTTCACCAACTTTGCCTACAAGTGGTGGAACAAGAAACCCAGCATCAACGGCTATTGGGAGGAGCGCGAACACGCCCGCCAGTGGGACACCAACGCCCTGTATTCCGCCGGCGACCAGCAGCGGAGCGAGGCTACCAACCCCGGCGAGATCTACAACGAAAATTCCGCGTTCGACATCACCAACCGCGTCCAGGAACTGCTCAACCTCTACTACCCGAACGGCCGCCCCCTCACCGTCACCCCGCCCGCCATCCTGGGCTTAAGCCCCGCCGACGGCACGACCAACGTGGCCCTCGACGAAAACCTCGTCGTGACCTTCAACAAGTCCATCGTCCGCGGCACCGGCAACATCACGCTCAAGAATCTGACCGACGGCACGCAGACCACCATCGCCGTCACCAACACCACCCAGGTGTCGCTCGTCGGGGAAGTGCTTACCATCAACCCCCCGGCAAACTTCAGCCCCGGCAAACTGTATGCCGTCCAGATTGCCCCGACCGCCATCGGCGGGCTGGCCACGAATGTCTTTGCCGGCATCACCAACGACACCGCCTGGAACTTCACCACGACCAATCCCGACGTGATCGCCCCCGTGATTCTCAGCCTCAGCCCCGCCGATGGCGCGACCAATGTCACCGTCAGCGCCAATCTGGTCGCCACCTTCAGCGAGCCAATCCAGCTCGGCACCGGCAACCTCACGCTCAGAAACCTCACCGACGCGACACAGACCACCATCGCCGTCACGAATGTCGCGCAGGTCTCCGTCGCCGGTGCGGTGCTGACGATCAACCCGGCGACAAACCTGCTGGCCGGCAAGGCCTATGCGCTCCAGATCGCCGCGACCGCAATTGACGACCTCGTTACGAACAGCTTTGCCGGCATCGCCAATGACACGATCTGGAACTTCACGACGCAGACCGATTTCGCCGTTTGGGCGGCGCAGTTTGCCGGCGCGAACCTCGCCGACCCGAACGCCGACTTTGACGGCGACGGGTTGAGCAACAATTACGAACGCATCTGGGGCCTCAATCCCACCAACGCCGCCTCGCGGAATAGCTTCACCGCCATCGCCGGCATCAAGTCGGGCAATTTCAGCTACACCCGGCGCACGCGGGCGCTCACGGGCTTGAACTACACGGTGTGGACCTCGACCAACCTCGTGACGTGGGCGCAAGACCCCGGAGCCATCCAGACGCCCGGCACCCTGGTGGCCGAAGTCGAGACCGTGGCTGTCACCCTCAGTCCCGCCTTGCTCACCGGTCCGCAGCTCTTCGTGCGGATGCGCGCGGAGTAGCGCGGCAACAAAGAAAGGCTAACGGCTAAAGGCTCAATGCTAAATTATTTCAGCCTTCAGCCTTCAGCCTTCGTTCCGGCGGGTGGCGCGGCCCCGCAACGCGAGTATTTCTATTGGGAACTGCACGCGGGAGCGTCGCTGCAAGCATTGCGCCGGGGCGATGGGAAGGGCTTTCGCAACGGCCCGTCAAAGCTGATCGAAATCTACGATCTCAAAACGGATGCAGCCGAATCAAAGAACCTCGCTACGGAAAAGCCAGAGCTCGTTGCGAAAGCCGAATTGCTGATGAGAGCCGCGCACATGGATGACCCCAACTGGCCGATGCGCGATAAGAAGCCCGCTGCGGCAAAAGCTGGCGCGGCAAAGAAACAATAACCTGGTTTTTCCCATTATGAAATCATTCGCAGTCCTCCTCGCATTAGTGGCATCTGGTTTTTGTCCGCAGTTACACGCGGCGGAGACAAAGCCGAACGTCGTCCTGATTTTCATCGACGACATGGGCTACGGCGACATCGGGCCGTTCGGCTCGAAGTTGAATCGCACGCCCAACCTCGATCGTATGGCGCGCGAGGGCATGAAGTTGACGTCGTTTTACGCCGCGCCGGTGTGTTCGGTGTCGCGCGCACAGGTGATCACGGGCTGCTACGGGCAGCGCGTGTCGTTGACCGGCGTGCTCAGCCCCGGCTCCGCGACTGGCATCAGCGACAAGGAACACACGGTTGCGGAGCTGATGCAGGCGCAGGGTTACGCGACGATGTGCATCGGCAAGTGGCACCTCGGTGACCAGCCGGACTTCTTGCCGGCGCGCCACGGTTTCGACCACTACTTCGGCATCCCGTATTCGAACGACATGTTGAAGCCCGCAAAGGTGAACGGCCAGCGCGTGGTGCCGCTCGTGCGCGACGAGAAAGTGCAGGAGCTTTTGCTCGAGGACGATCAAGACGGCATCACCGCGCGCTACACGGAGGAGGCGGTGAAATTCATCACCGAGAACAGGGCGCGTCCGTTCTTTCTTTACCTGCCGCACACCGCGGTGCATACGCCGATTCATCCCGGCGCGCAATTCCGCGGCAAGTCGTCGAACGGACGCTTCGGCGACTGGGTCGAGGAAGTGGACTGGAGCGTGGGGCGGGTGCTCGGCACGCTGCGCGAACTCAAGCTCGCGGAGAGCACGCTCGTGATGTTTTCCAGCGACAACGGCCCGTGGCTCGTCAAGGGCGCTGACGCCGGGAGCGCGGGTCCGCTCCGTGGCGGGAAAGGCTCGACGTGGGAAGGCGGCGTGCGCGAACCGACGATCGCCTGGTGGCCGGGCAAGGTTGCCGCGGGCAGCGTGAACGACGCCATCACGGGCAACATTGATTTCCTTCCGACCTTCGTGAAGCTCGCCGGCGGCACGGTGCCGACGGACAACAAGATTGACGGCAAGGATATCTCGCCGCTGCTGCTGGGCCAGACGAAGGAATCGCCGCACGAAGCGCGCTACTACTACTCGCAATACAAGCTGGAGGCCGTGCGCGTCGGTCCGTGGAAGCTCGCCATCAGGCCGCAGACCGAAAGCTTGGGCAAAGGCGGCCTGCCTGTGCCCGCGTCGCTCGACAAACCGCGTCTCTACAACCTCGAAACCGACATTGGCGAGCAGAACGACGTTGCGGAAAAGAGCCCGGAAGTCGTGGCTAAACTGAAGGCGCTCGCTCTGAAAATGGCCGCCGAGCTTGGTGATGGAAAACCCGGCCCGGAAGTCCGCGAGCCTGGTCGCGTGGCAAATCCCGTGACCCTCTATCCGGTCGTCGCCGACGCAAAGAAACCCGCAGGGAAAAACAAGGCCGGAACCAATTTCATGCCATGAAACAGACCTGCTCATTTCTTTTTCCGTTGTTTGTTTTCCTCGCGGCACTTCACGCGGAAGGCGCGAACAAACGTCCGAACATCCTCCTGATCCTGGTGGACGATGTCGGCTACTGCGACATCAATGCGTTCGCGGCGCGTGCGAATCACACGTCAACCGACAAGCTCTACTACGAAACCCCGCGGCTGGATCAACTGGCGCGGGAGGGCACGATGTTCACGCAATTCTACGCCTGCACGGTCTGCGCGCCCACGCGGGCCAGCCTGCTGACCGGGAAAATGAACAATCGCCTGGGCATGTGGGATGCCTATGCCACGGTCAACACCACCTTCGAGAAAACCGGCAAACCGGTTCCCGCCGGCGGCCACATCCTTGATAACGAGCCTTGGGACGAATACCGCTACAGCAAAACTGATCGCGGCGTCACCGTCCCCATTGCGGCAACGGCGCTGCATGATGTGAAGACGATTCCCCAGGGGCTGACGGGATACCATTCGGCCTTCATTGGCAAGTGGCACTTGGGCAGTCATAATCACGAAGGCTACCGGCCTGAGGATCGCGGCTTCCAGGAGGTGCTTGCTTACTTCGATGGCGGCGGCTCGAGCTACCACCGGCCGTTCAAGGCTCATGCCGCTAAAACGCAGTCATGGGACCAGCCAGGCGAGCCGCTGGTTCCGCGGCAGGATTACCTGTGCGACGATATCGCCCAGCGGGTGAACCGGTTTCTGACCGGTCGGGCTGCCAAACACTCCGATACGCCCTTCTTGCTTTACGTGGCGCACCCGGCGTGTCATCAGCCGGTTCAATCTCGTGCGGACGACCTGGCCTATTTCAAGGAAAAGGCCAGGAACCCGGGGTGGACCGGCCACATCAACCCTGAATATGCCGGACTGCTCAAAGGCATGGATCGCAGCATCGGGGCCATGCTCGACAAGCTGGACGAACTGGGACTCGCCGACCACACGGCGGTCATTTTCCTGTCGGACAACGGAGGCCTTGCCAGCGTCACTCGCAACGCCCCCCTGCGGGGCGGCAAGTCCATGCTCTACGAAGGCGGCGTTCGCGTGCCCATGATTGTGCGTTGGCCCGGACGGACCAAGCCCGGCACCCTGTGTGATGTCACGTCCGATGTCGCCGATATCTACCCGACCCTCATGGAGATGGCCGGGGTAGATTACAGCGACTTCAAAGCGGACAAGACCACGGACGGGAAATCGCTCACGCCCCTGTTCGATGATCTGAAAAACAAAAAAAAGAATTACCCGCGCGACGCGTTTTATTGGTTTTACGGCAAAATGGGTTACCCGGGCTATCACCAGTTCGCTACCTGGGCGGCGCTGCGCCGGGGCGATTTCAAGCTGCACTACGATTATCACGGCAAGGTCGAGCTGTACAACATTGCCGAGGACATATCCGAGAAGAACGACCTGGCCCATGCCCGACCGAAGCTTGCCCTCGACCTGCTGGTTGAATTGACCGGCTGGTTGCGGACCAATTGCCCCGCCGCCTATCTACCCAAGCCGAATTCAAATTTTACTCCTCAAGGGCCGCTGCCCTACGGGCCATATGTTCCGCTCGAACAGTTGAAGAAATCCCTTTCCGGCGCCGCGCCGAAATTCCTCGATGGCCGACCTGCGGCCGAAACGGAAACGGGTCACCCATTAGGGCGGGTGTCAACAGGCAAAAAAGTTTCCGTTCCCAATTTTCTTTCTTCATCGGGTTAACTCGCCGCTGCCCGGAGCGTTCGTTTCGCACGCACGACTCGAACCTGTCATTTCGTCTTTTGATTTCGGACCCTTCCCCGGTGAGCCATTGCTCAGCGAGGCGATCCGTTCAGTCACCCACCTGGTTCTACATGTCCGCGTATAAATAACACTACATACGTGGCTAACAAAACGGTGTCAAAAGCCCTTGGATTTTTTCGGGATGTTTTTGGACATCGGCGA
>JALOTT010000225.1 GCA_025457745.1 Verrucomicrobiota bacterium | reverse complement strand
GTGGAGAAAAGTTCCGATCTGAATGACTGGAGCGCTCTCTCAAGCCACCACCAAGTGAATCTCGCCTCGCAGTTGACCAACAGTTTCACCGATGCGAGCGCAACCGGTGCGGCCACATTCTATCCGCCCTGAAGGCGCCGCGTTGAACGGTCGTGCGTTATGTCGAGTCAGTGCTGAAGCCCTCCCCCAGGCAGCGGGTCGGCCTTGCCCTCTGCCCGCGGGCTTTTACCGGCGGCTGCAGGCGCGGTTCTCGAGAGCCGGCGGCGCCCGCAAACGAATTGACACCCATAGGAAATTATCCTAAGAACTATTCTGTCCACGGTGGTTGGAGTTGGCGACCTGGAAAATTTTTGCCCGGATTTTGGCTTATTGCATTCAACCACCATGACGCGAGCTATGAAGTGCACAAACTCAAACCCAGTGCCCGGAGTCTTTTGCCTGGCCCTCCTGATCCTCGCCGCGTCCGTCCTGACGGGATCGGGGACACCATCGGAAATCGGAGTGCTCGCGGTGACCGCAGACGGCAAGGCCGTGCCGTTGTCATCCAATAATGGACCGGCACAAATCCCCGCCTTCCCAAGTTTGGTGGCCATCAATTTTGGTCCCCTCCAGCATCGTGGAAAACTAGGATCTGAGCCCGTGCGAATCCGTTACAAGCTGGAGGGCGTGGACACCGATTGGCAGGAGCCGACTGGGCCGGCAAACATTATGCGCCTGATGCTTGGGTTTCTGGATCAAAATGACAACGAGGTGATGCACAAGGATTTTGAGGCAAAGGGTCAAAGCCCGGGTTGGACGGGTAGTTTTGAAACGTCCCCATTACAACATCGTCGCGAACAGATTGTGGTGCCGCCCAACGCCAGCAGAATCTGGGTCGTGATTAGCTCGGCCGGCGCCCCCGGCATGGTGGGGGCATACTTCGTTGGCAACTTGACCGTTCGGGTTCAGAATTCAACCAATGGGCCCGCTGATAACTTGCTGAACATGGAATTCAATCCGGCGAATCAAAGTCCCGTGGGCTGGCTGCGTGCTGGCCCGCGCGCCAGCATGGCCAGAGTCATCGGGGTCGGGCCGGGAAAGCGAAGCAAGGGGTTGGCCATCGTGGATGATAATCCCAGCGGCCACGCCCAGTGGAACAGCCTGAGGGAGCAGGGTCCGAGGGTGTCCCCCTTGGATGTTGTGGTTTTGGAATGGGATGAAATGTTCAGCATCGCCCTAGCAACGCCCGGAACCGTTTCTTACAAGGATCTCAAGCCCGGATTCTACCGCTTCAGCTTGAAGCAACTCTCGCTGATGGGGGTTCCGACGGGCGACGAGGCGTTCATGACGTTTGAGGTGCTGGCTCCATTCTGGCGGACCAGTTGGTTTTGGGTCGCCGCCACGTTTCTGGTCTGCGGGCTGGCTTTGGGGGGATGGCGTTATCGCATCTCGCGGCAATTGCAGATCGAGAACGCGCGGCTGGCGCAGCAGCAAGAGCTGGAAGCCGAGCGTTTCCGCATTGCCAGGGATATTCACGACGACTTTGGGGCGAGAGTGACTCAGATATCCTTGTTAAGTTCAGAGTCCCAGCAGAAGCCGGGGTTGAGCCCCGAAATCCAGGCGGATTTTGCGGCAGTGTCCGAGATGAGCCGCAACTTGGTTGGGTCGTTGTATGAAACCGTCTGGGCCATCAGCCCGGAGAACGATCATCTGGATTCGCTGGGGACCTACATCTGTCAAATGGCCAACCAGATGTGCGGCCCGGCCGGGCTGAAATGCCGGCTTGAGATTCCCGACCTGCCGCACGAAGTGCCCATCACGAGCAGCCTCCGGCACAATCTGGTGATGACAATCAAGGAAGCCATCCACAACGTGATCAAGCATGCCGAGGCAACCGAGGTGCAGATCAAGGTTCAATTCGAAAACGGACTGCTGGCCGTTGTAGTGAAAGACAACGGAAAAGGCTTTGCCCCCGCCACCCGACGGAAGGGAAATGGACTGCTGAACATGGAGCGGCGAATTCACGCCTGTGGCGGGCGTTGGACGCAAAGCTCGCAGCCCGGCCAGGGGACCTGCATCAACATTGAACTGCGCTTGTCGCAGAACGGCGGGCCATTCAACCAAGGCAACTCGACGGCCTAGACCGGTGATGGAAAAAATGAGCACCAAAGCCAGCAAACCTGCCAGCGCTCCGCGTCGCGTGGCCATCGTCGAAGACGACAGCGGGCTGCGCCAGCAGTTGGAAAGAATCCTCAAGAATGCCGAGCGCACGACGTGCGTGGGCAGCTACTGTTCAGCGGAGGAAGCTTTGGAAGATATCTTCGAGGCCAAACCAGACGTGGTGCTGATGGACATCAATCTGCCAGGAATGTCCGGCATTGAGTGCGTGGCCCGCTTGCGCAACGGCCTGCCGGACGCCCACGTGATCATGCTCACCATTTACGAAGACAGCGACCGGATTTTCAAGGCGCTGCAAGCCGGGGCGGACGGTTATCTGGTGAAATCCAGCCCGACGAAAACGCTGCTCGAGGCGATTGAGGACGTCTATGTGGGTGGCTCCCCCATGTCGAGCAGCATCGCGCGGAAAGTGGTGCGCCAATTTCGATCGTCCGGCTCCGAATCCAGTGAGGCCGCCAAATTCTCTCCGCGAGAACGACAGGTGCTGGACCTTCTGTCCAGCGGCTCCGTTTACAAAGAAATTGCCGACCAGTTGGGCATTGGAACCGAAACCGTCAGAACCTACGCGAAGAGCATTTGCAAGAAACTGCATGCGCGCACCCGAACTGAGGCCGTCGCCAAGTTCCTGCGGCAGTGGCAGCGGGCAGAACGCCACCGCTTCCCCTTTTTGGGGGAATGGGCATTTCCTCTCGCGGCGAGTAGGCTGCTCACAAATAGCAGATGAAAATATCATTCACAGTTCTCCTCGGTCTCGCACTCTTCGCCACCGCTCACGGGCGACTGCGCGGCGCCACTGCGGGCGACCCCCGCCCCAACATTCTCTTCATCTACACCGACGACCAGTCGTTTGAAGCATTGTCCGTGGTGCAGAAGGAACTGGGGCAGAAAGGCCGCTTCCCCTGGCTGAAGACGCCGAATATGGACCGGATTGCCGCCGATGGCGTGCGGTTCCGGAACGCGTTCGTGGTGAATTCGCTCTGCTCGCCCAGCCGCGCCGTGAACCTGACCGGACGCTATAATCACTTGAACGGAATTGCCTCCAACTTCCGGGCCTTTCCCACGAACAATGTGACCTGCGCCACGTTGCTCCGTGCTGCGGGCTACACCACGGCCTACGTGGGCAAGTGGCACATGGACGGCCAGCGCGAACGTCCGGGGTTTGATCATCACGCCACCTACGTCGGTCACGGCCGGTATGCGGATTGTCCGTTCATCGTGGACGGCAAGGATATGCCGACCAAGGGCTGGGTGGATGACGTGGCGACGGATTACGCCATCCGGTTCATGCAGAAACAGGCGTCAGCCGGAAAGCCGTGGTTCATGATGCTCGGATTCAAGACCCCGCATCAACCGTGGGAACCGCCGGCACGGACAAAAGACCTTTACCCAGGTGAACTGGCCCGGTCGGTGCCGAACCTGAACACACCTCCGCCCTACGCAGGCGCAAATCAGAAATCCAAAGCGGGCAGCCCAGTGCCGCCGAAAGTCCCCACCAATCTTGATTATTTCCGGTGCCTGACGGCGGTGGATGATTGCGTGGGCCGTTTGCTGGACGCGCTGGACACTTCCCATTCCGCGTCCAACACCGTTGTCATGTTCACCTCGGACAACGGGTTTTATCTGGGCGCCCACGCGACGGGCGACAAGCGAAGCGCCTATGAGGAAAGCATTCGCGTGCCGTTTCTGGTGCGATACCCCGCGCTCGGCGCGGCCGCCCGAGGCAGAGTCGTGGATGAGATGGTGCTCAACCTTGATCTGGCCCAATCGTTGTTGGACTTTGCCGGACTGCCGGCGCCGAAGGATATGCAGGGTCAGAGTTGGCGGCCCTTGCTGACGGGCAAGCCTGAATCATGGCGGCAGAACTGGTTCTACCAATACTTTGCTGAAAACCAAAAGGGCACCCGAATCCCGGACATCACCGCCGTGCGCACCACCGACGCCAAGCTAATCCGCTATCGCGGACATCAGGCCTGGAACGAACTCTTCGATCTCAAATCCGATCCATACGAAATGCACAATCTATACAACGATCCGGCCCACGCCTCCCTGAAAGAGAAATTGCAGGCGGAGCATGACCGGCTTGAGAAAGTATTGGGCTATAGCGTGCCCGACTTTGTCGATCGTCCGCCCAATTGGAGCCAGCCCGGCGGCCTGGCGGGGGACCTAGCCAACCCGTGACAAGCTTGTTTCAACGCTGCCGAAAACTCATAACCCAGCGACTTGAGGCCCGAAATTTGTTGTCGCTGGTATTCATGCTGGGAGTGCTCCCAACGGTTCAGAGTGGCAGCTTTCTTCCCAGTGGCAGCCCCGATATTGATACTGCACGCAAGGCGGTGACCGCCAGTCCCACTGACGCGAGCAACCATCGTGAACGCACCCTGCTGCTCTTCATGTGGCTCGGCGCGCTCCAACAGCAGGGAGCGGACACCCGGTCGTTCTTCGAGCTGGACCGGGAGTATTATCGGCTCGAACCGCAATTGAACCGGTTGAAAAACGGCCAGCCTAGTCCCGCCCTGAAGCAAATGTGCGACTTCGTGGATCGCGCTTACAAGGCCATGGAGGAAATCCAAACGTCGCTGGTGGAGAAAGGCCCGATCTTCAAACCCTTTGAGGGCGATCCGGCCAACGCGCCCAAGGGCGGCGACATGGAGGCCGATTGGCCAATGTTCCAACGCAACGAACACAACACCGGTTACACGCCTGCCCCCGGTCCGGCGACCGGGCGCGAGGCGTGGCGGTTTCCGGTCGGACTCGGCTGGTATAGCCGACCGGTGGTCGAGGACGGCCGCGTTTACATTGCCTCGCCAGGCATCCGCACCATCGCCCTCTGCCTCGACCTTCAGACGGGTGACGAAATCTGGAAGGCCACTCAACTGCATCCTGAGTTCGGCATCTATAAATATCCCGCCATCGCCTCCTCACCGGTCATTCAGGGCGACAAAATCATCCTGCGGGAAGTGAACAGTCACGGGGGTAATCAGGGTCAGGCCAAGCACCTGGTCTATCTCGACAAGGCCACGGGCAAAACGCTCTCCCGCAAATTCGCCGGGCACGTGGATTATCGCACTCGCAATGCCCCCGTGGCCGCCAACGATCAGTTCGTCGTCTATCCCTTTGGCGTCCACGACATCTACGGTTCGCCTGCCATCTGCGAAAACTTCAACCGGCTCATCTGCGCCGACAAGGCGAACGAGAACAAGCAGTGGGAGTTCAACGTCGGGGACATTGACGCGTTGGCCGAACCGGTCATCAGCGGCGACCGCGTCCTCCAGGGCACGATGGAGGGTTACCTCTACAGTTTGAAACTCGCGGGCGGCAACCAGGACGAGCGGATCGCTTGGAAGTTCAAGGCCGACGGCTCGATCAACACCTCGGTGACCGTTGCGGATGGCAAGGTTTACTTCGGGGCAAATGGCGGCACGCTTTACTGTCTGGATGAGCAGACCGGCAAACAGCTTTGGGAACGCAAAGTCAGTCCGGTGGCGGCAGGGGCAAGAAAGCATTTCACCACGCCAACCGTTTCGGGTGAACGCCTGTATGTCGGCGCGGCGAACCGGCGGGTTTATTGCCTCAACCGAAACAGCGGCGAAATTCTCTGGAGCAAAGAGGTCAGTGACTGGGTGCGCGCCCGGCCGGTGGTGACGAAGGAAGGCGTCTTTGCCGCGACCGTGGACGGTCAACTGCACCGGCTCACCACGGACGGGAAATTGCTATGGTCAAAGCCGGTCAGCCCCCATCCTATTTATGCGGACATCGCCCTGGCGGGCGACCGACTATTGATCAACGACAGCAACCTTCGACTTTACTGCCTCGACCTCAACGGGACGGTGGTCTGGCAGAAGAGCATTCTGAACGCCTTCACCAACGCCGAGGGCGAACGCATCTTCACCGATGTGCTCTCCGGCGGGACTTACTATCAGTCAAAGCCCACGGCCTACCGCGGTAAACTTTTATTCGGTAATCCGGCAGGATTTCTTTACGCCCTCGATGCGAACAGCGGCAAGGAACTTTGGAAGTTCGAAATGGGCGGCGCGATTTCGGTCGGCCCGGCGTGCGCGGACGGAAAGATCTACGCCGGACAGCAAGGCGGTGAACGCTTCTTCTACTGCGTGGATGCTGAGACTGGCTCATTGGTTTGGAAACAGACGTTGCCGGGCCATTGACGGCGACCTGGTGTATTTCGGTTCGTGGAGTCATTCGCTCTACGCGTTCGACAAGCGGACCGGCGACATCGTGTGGAAGGAGAACGGCATCGGCCTCGACTCCGGAACGCTGATCGCCTATGAAGGCAAAATCTACCTGCCGCATCACAACAACATCTTCACCTATTTCGATGCCAAGACCGGGGCGATCCTCTGCGCGGGAAACACGAATGCCGCAGAGAAAGGAAACTTTTCCGACTTCAATGCCACGCCGGCGTTTCACCATGGCCGCGCCTATTACACAGCGCGCGTGGGGGTCGGTCTGCGCGGCGTGCCGTTGAGCAGCAAGGTCTATTGCGTGGATGCCGCCACGGCGAAGATTCACTGGACCTTCCCGGATGGCGGCGGTCTGTCCGCCCCGGCGATCGCCAGCGACCGGGTTTACATCGCCTCCGGCAACACACCGCTCTTCTATTGCCTCGACGCCATGACCGGAAAACCGCTGTGGATTCACAAGCTCGGAAACCGGGTGGAGGAAGCGACGCTCTGTATTTATCAAAACAAGGTCTTCGTCCTCGCAGGCGACGGCTATGTCCATGCCATCGAATAAAGTCCCCTCTCATAGGATCCTAAAACACCATAAACCACTGACATGAGGATCCGACGCCCCTTCCCAAACCTTGTGAACGCTCTCAATTCACGGGCATCCTCCGCCGCAAGAGACATCGGTCTGCTGCTCTTGATGTGCGGACTTTTCCTGTCCGGCGCACTCGTCTGCCGCGGCCAGACCAGCGCCGACGTGATCGTCTACGGTTCCACCCCGGGCGGCTTCTGCGCCGCCATCAGCGCCGCGCGTGAGGGTGCCTCGGTGATCCTGCTGGAGCCCACCAGCCACGTCGGTGGGATGAACACAGGCGGCCTCTGCTTCAGCGATTCCGACCAGATGCATCGCGAGCAGCTCATGGGCTTGTTCCACCAGTGGCACCTGCGCATCCAGCAGGACTACGATAAGCGTGGAATCACACTGCCCTATGATGTGAGAGTGAAAAACCAGGCCACGTGGTCGTACGAGGCGCATGTCGCGCAGCGCGTGACCGACGCGATGCTCGCCGAGGCCGGGGTGAAGGTGCTCACCGGGCGCTACCTGCGATCGGTCACCAAGAGCGGCCCGCGCATCACCGGCATCGTCACCAGCAACGGCGCCTTCAGCGGTCGGGTCTTCATCGACGGCAGTTACGAGGGCGACCTGATGGCCGCTGCGGGTGTCAGTTGGCGCATCGACCGCGAAAGCCGTGCCGAATATGGCGAGTCCCACGCCGGTCGCCAGTATCCCAAAAGCCTGATGGATATCGAAGGTTTCGACAGCAAGGGCAATCCCCTCCCGCTGATCACCGCGGTCGGGAAAGGCCCCGACGATATCGGAGACGACGAACTGATGGTTTACAGTTTCCGCATTCCCATGACCAAGAATGCGGTCAACAAAGTCGCGATGCCGGCGCCGACGAACTATGACCCGTCCCGTTTCGAGTTGGTCCGCCGCTACGTGAAACGCCACGGCGAATCGAAAGTGAACTTCAGCTACCTCCCGGTGCCCAACAACAAGATCGACGCCAACAATGCGATCGGCTCGCAGTTTTCCATCGGGCTGGTCGGCGGTGCGAAGGAGTGGGCCACAGCGGATCAGACCGGTCGCGCCGCGATCCTCGAGGCGCACAAGCAATACACCCTTGAGTTCATCCATTTCATGAAGACGGATCCGGTCTTCAGCCAGGCAAGACGCGACGATATCGCCGGTTGGGGGCTGTGCGCGGACGAGTTCGCAGCATACGGCCACTTCCCGCCCCAGCTCTACGTGCGTGAGAGCCGGCGCATGAAGGGCATGTATGTGATGACCCAGGCGGACCTGCTGGACAACATCGTGAAACCGGATCCGATAATGGTCGCTTCGTTCCCGATCGACTCGCACGACTGCCGCCGGGTGGCGATCAAGGGCGGTGGTGTGATCAACGAGGGCACCATTTTTCCGGTCCGCCAGATGCCGAAGCGGATTGGCTACCCCTATCATGTGCCTTATCGCGCGATTCTGCCGAAGGCCAACGAATGCGATAACCTGCTGGTGCCGGTGGCGATGTCTTGCACCCACGTGGCGATGTCCTCGCTACGCATCGAGGCGACCTGGATGCTCATCGGCCAGAGCGCGGGCATCGCGGCGGCCCTGGCTGCGGATCAGAATGTGGCGGTGCAGGATTTGCCGTATGCCACCCTCAAGCCCCGTCTCGAGGCGCATGGGCAGGTGCTGACCCTGCCCAAGGGGTTCCAGCCTGCGGAAAAACCCATTTCGGGCGAGGCCAGCCAGTCGCTCAACGGCGTCTGGCGTTTCACCACCAATGTCTCGAATCCGCCGGCGTCTTGGGTCGATATGACCGTCCCGGGCAACTGGGACTCCACGGCTCAGTTTTCGACCTACGTTGGTGTAGGTTGGTATCGGCGGACGTTCACGCCGGATCCGGCCTTGCAGGGGAAATCGGTGCGGCTTCATTTTGGCGCGGTTTACCACGAGGCGGAGGTTTTTCTGAACGGTGTAAGCATCGGCACCCACGTCGGGGGCTACACTCCTTTCGAGTTCGACGTGACCAAGCACCTGAACTTCGGACAGCCCAATGAGATCACCGTCCGCGCGGACAACACCTACAAGCGCGGCGCCTGGTGGCCGTGGGGCGGCATCAGCCGCAGCGTGAGCCTGATCGGCAACAACCCGGTCCGGCTCGTCTGGCAGCACATTCACGGCGACCCGGATCTGGCCGCCGGCACCGCCACCGTCCACGTCAAATTCCGCCTCCAGAACACCGGAGCCGCGCCGGCGGCTGTGACCATCCGCTCCCGCCTCGCATCTTGGGACAAGGAACTCGTGAACGCCACCCACACGGTGAACGCGGGCGAAACCAAGGATGTCACCGCCCGGTTCAACCTGCCGGCGGCGCGGGTGCGACTCTGGCACTTCGACCACCCGGAATTCTACCATCTCGAGACCACCCTGACGGTATCCGGCCAGGTGCAGTACGCGGTCGGCGACCGCTTCGGCATCCGCAAGATCGAGGTGAGCGCGACCGAGTTCCGCCTGAATGGCGAGCCGGTGCGCCTGGTGGGCTTCAACCGCCTCGCCGACGATGCAGGCCCTTACGGCAACACCGAGCCCGACGTCCTGGTGAATGCCGATGTCGATCTCATGAAGCGGGCCGGGGCG
>JALOTT010000224.1 GCA_025457745.1 Verrucomicrobiota bacterium | reverse complement strand
GGTCCGCGCCGCCGCCGTTGAAGCGTCGGGCATTCCCCGCCACCCGCCCGCCATCACTGAGCGCAATCACGTTGTTGCTCCGGTAGCCGTTGTTGCGCGTGTGCTGGGTGTCGCTCAGACCCAGCGGTGTGATCTGGTAAAGGCCTGCGGCCGATGTCGTGATGGGCAACACGCCCGCGGACAAAGCGGACAACCAAGCAAACAACGTGAATGATTTCATGATCTTGTTCTTTCAATTCGTCGCTTTCTTCGTGCCCGCCACACAATTCAGATCCACGCCACATTGTTAAGAGTGTCCGCTGCACCGTGCGCACGGTCCGCATGTCCGACCAGCCAAGAGGGCGCTGTAAATCTCCACCTTAGCGCGGCATACTTCCAAGGTTATTCCAAGATGGCTGGGCAGTTGGTTCATCCAATCGGCGTTGTGGTGTTCAATCATCAAACCGCATTTTCTTGCTGTCGACGTGATATACGCGGACGGTCCAGTTCATGCCCCTGGCCCATTGCGACTTGGTTTTGATTCTCAGCGTATTCGTCAGCAGGCCGCCGTCGACTCGTTCCCATTTGCCGCATGTTCCGTCACGCCAGTTGGCTTGCACCTGATAGCCGACGATTTTGCGTCCATTTTCCTTTTCGGGAAATATGCAATCGAGTTCTTGGCTCTGCATGAAGGCGCCTGACACCTGTAGAGGCTTCTCCCACTTTTCAATCTCTACGTCCGGGTTGTCCTCGTAAGCGATGACTCCGGCATCCCACCTCCATTTGGTTCCGTTTTCCTCACCTTCGCTGTCCGTGTTCGCCTTGATCTCCTTGCAGCGATTGAAAATCTTCTCGTAATCAAAGATGAGACGGACGTGTTGTTGCCAATCGTTCAACTGACCTAGAAGCTCGATCAGCTTGGGATCCTTCTCGTCGAGTAAGGCGTCGCTTGCTGCCTCGACGGCGGTCTTGATCTTGTTGTATTCATCGCTCAGCTTGACCTTATACAACGGTGGACAGGAGTTGATCATGACTTGGCTGCTACAGAGCTTCACGTGCAGATCGGCCAAGTTGACCATCACGGAAGGGGGGATATCCATCACGGGCTTCAGCACGCCGCCCACCAGGGAGTAGTGCCATAGCACCGCCATCTGCGGCTCGCCGACAGCGTCCTTCGCAAATTGATTGAGCAATTTTGGAACATCCTGGGGATCCAGAGAAACCTCGGCCTGTGCATCATTTGCCACACCGCGTTGTAGCACAGTGCAGTTCACTCGCACTTTGAACTTTGAAGCCGAAGCGGCGAGAGTCGCAGCGGTCGTCGCGTCGAATTTACCCGTCAACACCCCAACCTCCGTCGTGAACTCTGTTAGATTGTCCTGCGATAAGGCTTCGCAATCGTAAACGGCGACAAAGTCGGCGGCCTTGATCTGGCCGGCGACAAAGTAATCGCCATAAGTTCTCCGGAATGCTTCGGCAGCCTTCTCCTGCGCTGCCTCATCCGTGAGTTTATACGGGCCCTTGATCTGTGGGGCATATACAATAGATTGTCGCGCCACTATCGAGCAGCGCTGACGCGAGACGCGGACCTTGTTCACGAACTTTGTGACGAGGTCACCTTGGATCTGATGGACGTCGAAGGATAGTTTCGCCGAAAGATCAATTAACTCCGCAACGTCCTCTGCGGTCTGCACGAGCATCAATCCGGTCATGACGTTCTTGGTTCTATTTTCGTCGCCCTTGTCGATAGGTTCAACCGCTCGCTTGCGTTGCTTGGCCGAGACGGCTGCGATCCCACTCCCCAACTCCAGCCCTGGCTGCCAAGGGATGGTGATCGTGGTATCAAGAGCCGAGTTGTTTTCGTTGGCTGTAACTTGTGTTGACTGTAGTCTCATTTTCATAACTTATCTTCCTTTCGTCTAAAAAAAATCATGCCCAATTGCTTCTCACTGATTGGAAGGGGCAAAGCACATAATCGTTACCAAAATTCCGCTTGTCGGTGATCGCCGGGGCGTATTCGGATGTCTAAAAAAACTTGGAACATCAGGCGACACATTCTTTGTTCAGAGTATTTCAGGGATTGGTCAGCCGGAAAAATACGTTTCCCGTGGGCGGTGTGATGGTGATGCTACAGGTGCCGTTGGTGGTTGTGATGGTGTAGCCGCTCGTTGCCCAGCCATTGGCCAGCGCGAGGTTCGCGTTTTGCTGCAAGGTGTAGCTGCCGGTGTCGGGCCAGGAAACGATCACGCTGTTGCCCGAGTGCGTGATGGTCAATGCCGGCATGCCCGCCGTTTGCACCACGGAAATCAAACTCCAAAAACCGCCGGTGAGCGAGTAATTGCCGCCCGTCATTGGCCCGCCGGCGTCCGGCTGGCCGATGGTGCCGGTGACGGCATAAACACCGCCGGTGCTCGTGCCGCCGCCACCGTCCGTCGTGTGCCAGTCAATGGAATAACCCTGCGCCAGCAGCACGCTCATCGCGACGCCGAGGACCATGCAGCTGAGTGCGGATAGCGCAATGAAAGGCGCTTTGGATTTCAGGTGTTTCATAGATTGCCTCGCGTGTTGACTACTGGTTGTAGGTGCTCGTCAGGGTTCCGACCATATAGTGATCGCTCTCCACGCCATCGTCGTAACGATCCAAGACCACGTGGCAGGTGTGCCCCGCGTTGTAGATGTCGCCGAAGGAGATGTCGTAGTGGACCACCTTCTGCGCATCGGAAAAGACAACGGTTGACGCTGCCGGGGCTAAGGTTGACAGGGCTCGGGTCACGACGGTGCCCGTGCGAGTGATGCCGGTGGCATTGATGGTCTGCCTCCCTCCACCTGTGCCAAGTACAATATTAAGCCCTGAGGCGGTCCCGTCGCGAATGAGCGTGAACTGACCGGTTCGGGCGACGACGGAGTCAGAACTGGTGGTCGTCGAGGTGATCCGGCGGATGACCAACCCGGTTGATCCGTCCGGGTTTGAGGGATAAGAGGGGGAGACCGCATTCGTTTCCGAACCGGCACGCAGCAGGCCGTTCAGGCGCAGGGAACGGGTCGCGGTCACGTTTGCAGAAAACGTCTTGGTCCCGCTGAATGTTTGGGAATTGTTCAATAGCGCCACGTTCGGCGAAAGGCGCGCGTCTGCTACCGTGCCGCTGGCAATCTTGGCGGCATCCAGATCGGGAATCTGGGCTGGGGCCAGAGTGCCGGTGACGCTGGCCGCGTTGAGCGAAGTCAATCCACTGCCATCGCCGATGAAGGCCGTGGCCTTGACGGCTCCCGCGACCTCCAACTTGACGGTGGGACTGTTGGTGCCAATTCCGACATTGCCGTCCGACGTAATTCTCAGCCGTTCGGCCAGTGCGTTAGTCGGCCCCCCGGGATCTTTCGTCAGGAACCGTATCGAGGCGCTGTAGTTGCCTTCGTCAAATGCCAAAACTTGCGCTGTCGCAGGGCTTGCCTCCGGATTCACATTAAGGTCGATTGCCACCTGGTTGGCGAAGGCAGGTCCGGCTGCATTGAACAGAGTCAGTGTCGGCCCCAAGCCAGCAATATTATCGCCCCGTAGGACCACGTTGCTGCCCGCTGCGGCCATCGCTCCTCCTGAAACTTTGCTCAACGATTGCGCGTCGCTGCCCAACTGAGCCGCGCCCACCGCTCCGGCGGCGATCTGCGCAGTCCCGGCCGCGCCATCTGCCAGCATTACCGACGTGATGGTGGCGGCCCCAATGCTACTCGAGGGCACCGTGCCCGTCAGTTGACTCGCATTGAGCGCAGTCAATCCACTGCCATCGCCGATGATGGTGCCGCTGGCGAGGATGTTGCCAATGACATGGAGCTTCTCCTGGGGTGAATTGGTGCCGATGCCGACATTGCCAGAGTATCCCGGAGAGATCATCAAGACCGACCTGGTGTCTGTTGGCGTAACGTAGGTTTTGAATACAAAATCCCAGGAGGGATCGTAACTTGCCCGGCCACCAGCGTATGGGTTGTTTGGATCAAGCGCCACCCAGCCTACAGTGATCGCCGGAACGCTAAACTGAATCGTATACTGGCTCCCGGCCTGGACTTGGGGTGGGAGGGTCAACGCGAAGGTTTGAAACGTGATTAGCACCGGAGCGAAGGTAACGGATTCGGTGGCCAGCAGCGTTCCGGCAGTGCCTTCGCCTGCATAGATGCGGATGGTGCCGGGGGAACTCGACGGGTAGGTCGGCGAACCGACTTCGAGCGCAATTCTGGTCAGCGCGCCGGACTGGGCTGCCGTGAAAGATTGCCACTGGTCTGTGCTGCCGGCAGCCGCGGGCGAGTTCGTTTGCTGCTGGTCCAAGGCCTCCGGACCGATGAAAAACGTGTCAAATACTTCCTGGCTGCCGGAAAACGTGTTGCCGCCTGCCCGCAAGGCTACGTTGGTGGAGAGGCGCGTGTCTTCCATGGTGCCGGACGCGAGGTTGGCCGCGTTGAGGTTGGTCACGCCTGCGCCACTGCCGGAGAAGTCGCCGCTCAAATTTACGCCGCTCGCATTGTTCGTCAGGACGACGGCGGGCAACTGCGCTAGTGCCATGATGCCGGTGATGTTGGCCGCAGCCACCGAACCGGCGTTGGCAGCCGTGCCCGCGCTGGGCGCGTAAAGCGCATACGGTGTGGGTGTGAGTTGTTGGCGCGGGCTCAGCAGTGTGTAATCGTCCGCACTGCCGTTGGTGCGCACGCCAATTTCCAGCCAGCGGACCACGCCGCTGAAAACGCCCGCACCGTAGTCCAGCGTGGTGGTGAAAAGACCGTTGCTGACGGTCACCGCGCTGTTGGTGAGCGGCCCGGCAACGATCGTGCCGTTGCTGGCGGCGTAATAGAGGGTGAAGGTGAGGTCGTAACTGCCGTTGGCGGGGTTGCCGCCGTCGACGAGCTGGCCTTGGTAGCTAAAGGCTGTCCCCATAAGCCCAGGCGGGGCAAAGACCAGCGTGATGCTGAGACTGAGGAGGGCAATGGTGAGGATGATTTGTTTTGTTTTCATAGATTTAGTTCCTTGGAGACCGACGTAAAGAGTGCAACGGGTAAAGAACGGGCAGGCGGTTCGTAGGTGAACACAGCCACGGGAGGGAGCGCATTCCAAACGCGGAGTGCGGAGCGCGGAACGGGGAACATGACAAGGCTGTCGTGACCGTGTCGGTGCGGAGCGCGGACAGCCTTGTCCGCGCGTTTATGTCACGAGAACTCCGACTTGCGAACTCAGAGGTTCGCACTCCTGAACCCGCATCGCGCCAGGCGATCAGCGAAAGGAAGCCGTCCCCACCATTGGTTCGATGCGAACTGGAGTTTTTCACTGTGCCCTTCCGATCTGTTCCTGTCGTGCAGGAACGGAACAACATTTTTCAGATGGCGGCCCGACCATCCGGCGACCTCCGCAAGCCGAATTGCCTACGAACCCTTTTCACGACTGGCCTAGCGTGGGCATAAATGCGAATTCCGTCCAGACGTGGAAAGTTTGGATTTACCGTGGTTTGTTTGGATTTTGGGGTGCCGAGGAGCGCGGACAGCCTTGTCCGCGAGTTGGGCGAGACTGAATAGAGCGGACGCAACTGGGAAACACGCGGAAGACGCGCACTGGAGAAGCACAATTTCTGATGCCGGTGACGGCGGCGCAGGCGAAACAGTTGCTCCAACTCGGAGTAACGAAGCTTTGACCGCGGATTGCGCAGATTACGCGGATGGGTAGGGCGCGTCACTCCGTGCGCGGCGCTGGGGAAATCCCAGTGCCTTGGTTGGCAATCGAGCGGCGGGCAGGGGACTGCCCGCCCTACCTTGCGGGTGAAGTTGGCACCGGATCCGCCTGCATCGTCTCGCGCCACAGTTTGTTGGAAAGGCCCGCATTGATCATGGCTTTGTGGTGGCGGTGATCGTCCGCAAGCCGGTTCGTCAGAAACCACTGGCCACTTGTCAGCCTGAATATACATGCGTAAGGTTACGGCAAGATGAAGACATTTACTGCAATTCTGCACCGGGGTGAACCCGACGAAGGCGGTTTTTGGGCGACCTGTGTAGAAGTGCCTGGCGCCAACGGACAGGGCGAAACCCGCGAAGAGTGTCTGGCGAGTCTGCGGTCGGCGGTGAAGGAGTTGGTGGAATTGAATCGAGCCGAGGCCGTGGCTGACGACGCCGACGCGGAACTCACCGATCTGGTCGTGTCATGAAGAAACGCGAACTGGAGCAGCATTTGCGCTCGCCCTGTGGAGTAAGAAGGCTACCGAGGCGGCGAGAGGCGCAAGAAGGCTACTCCACAGGGCGAGCACGGCTGCCAGTTCTTGCGTGAAGGTTCATCTCACTCGATCTGGGTGAATCCCTCTACTGGACACAAGGAAGCAATCCCCCGTCACACCGAGGTCAAGAAGCACCTCGCCCGCAAAAGCTGCCGTTCTCTGGCAGTGGAGATTCCCAAGGGCGCGTGATCTGCACAAAGCCCTTCCACCGGCATCAGAGTGGCTGGAGTTCGCTAGGAATTGAGGTTTGACAGTCGAAGATCGGGCAGGCTGTCGAACCAACCTGACAGAGGCATCATAACCCTGGA
>JALOTT010000223.1 GCA_025457745.1 Verrucomicrobiota bacterium | reverse complement strand
GCTTGGCGTTCTCGAAGTCGGGATCGAAGCCGAAGTCGCGCTTGATTTGCTCCTTGGCGCGCTGCTTGTCCGCTTCATTGTGACCCTCAATCTGGCTCAACTCGTAAACGGACTGGGCATTGTCCGTGACGGGGCCGTAGCTGTCCACTGCGATGGTCACCGGTCCCATGCCGAGGAAGCCGAAAGCCACGAGGCCGAAGGCGAAGATCGGCGCGGCGAAGAGGAACTCGGGCGGCATGAGCGAGAGCAAGGCGGCGTTCTTGGAGAAGTGATACGAGGTGAACATCAGCACCATGATGCAAAGGCCCATCCAGAACGCCGAGAAATTACCGGCGACGAAGCCCGACAGGATGTTCAGCGAGGCGCCGCCGTGTTTGGAGCAATTCGTGACTTCGCGGACGTGGCGCGAGTTCGTGCTGACGAAAATCTTGGTGAATTCGGGGATCAACGCGCCCGCCACCGTGCCGCAACTGATGATGACCGAGAGCACCCACCAGAGGGCCGGTTGGGCAATGCCCGCGGCATCCTTGAAGTCGCCGAGCAAAAAGTAGCTGGCCGCGAACGTGACGATGATGGAAACGGCCGAGGTGAGCCAGACGAGGTGGGTCAGCGGCGCTTCAAAATCGAAATCCTTCTGGTGGCCATACTTGGCCTTGCTCAGGATTTCATTGCCGAAATAGGAAGCCAGCGAGGTCACAATCATCAACGCGCGCATCACGAACAGCCAGATGATGAGCGTCGCGCAGATGGGCGGGCTGGCTGCCAGCGCCAGCGCCAAGAAGGCGATTAACGCCACGCCGGTCACGCCGTAGGTTTCGAAACCGTCCGCCGTCGGGCCGACCGAGTCCCCGGCGTTGTCGCCCGTGCAGTCCGCAATCACGCCGGGGTTCTTCGGATCGTCTTCGGGCAGCTTGAAAACGATTTTCATCAAGTCGCTGCCGATGTCGGCAATCTTCGTGAAGATGCCGCCGCAAATGCGGAGCACGCTCGCGCCAAGCGATTCCCCGATGGCGAAGCCGATAAAGCAAGGGCCGACGAGATTACGCGGCAGGAAGACAAGGATGCAGATCATGAAGAACAACTCCACCGCGACCAGCAGCAGGCCGACGCTCATGCCGGAGCGGAGCGGGATGCAAAGCGTGGCGAATGGGTTGCCTTTGAGCGCGGAAAACGCGGCGCGAGAGTTGGCGACCGTGTTGATGCGGATGCCGAACCACGCCACGCCGTAGCTACCGAGGATGCCGAGGATGGAGGCCAGCAGGATGACGACGACGTGGCCGGCCGACATGTGCGAAAGGACGCCGAAGTAATAGACCATGCACGCCGCGATCAACGCCCACAAGACGGCGAGAAATTTGCCCTGCGTGAACAGGTAGGTCTTGCAGGTTTCCCAGATCATGTGCGACACGTTCGACATGGACTTGTGCACCGGGAGGGCCTTGGTCTGTTTGTACTGCACCAGACCGAAAACCGCGCCAATAGCGCAGATGACGATCCCCAGATACATCAGCATTTCGCCGCTGATGCCGCCCAACCCGGCGAATCTGACCTGTGTCAGGTCGGGGATTTTAATGTCCGCTTCGCTGGCGGAAGCGCCCCACGCCAGCCCGATTGTCATTAGCGATACAACGACCCAGAAACGAATTGATTTGGTTGTCATAATTTTAAGGGGCGAGACTATGCAAGAGACCGTTGCGGTTGCCAACCTTTTTTTGGCGTTTTTTTATCTGCCGGCGGCGCAACGACCATCATCGCTTTGATCGTGGCGAGCATGAACATCCCAACCGCTGTGGGAGATGTTCGCCGCGCTCATGGGACGCTGAACAAAAACGCTCCCCCTCCCCGGCCCTTTCCTCCATCCGATGGAGGAAAGGGAGTAGTTGCGGCTTCACCGCACGGTGCTCATTTGTGGTGAGGGTTCTTCGCACGAAAAAAGCCACGGATTTGAATCCGTGGCTTTACAAATGTTTTGTTAGCAACGATGAACTACTCAGCCTTCTCGGCTTTCGCGGGCCGTTCGGCTCTCGGCGCCCGCTCGGGTTTCGCAGCTCGCGGTGCGCGTTCCGGTCGGGCGGGTTTCTCGCCTTTGGCGGCTGCAGCTTTCTGCTCGGCGGTCAGGGGTTTGCTTGGCGCGAAGATGTCGCCGCGATGGCCGCGTTTTTCGGTTCTCCGGCCTTCTTCCTTCTTCGCTTCAGCCGCGACCGCGGGATCCATTACGGGTGGCGGGGTAGTGCTTTCAACCCGCACTTTGAGCGTGCTTTTTACTTCGGCGTGCAGGTGCAGTTCGACCTCGTATTCGCCGAGTGTCTTGATCGGGTGTTCGAGGTGGATTTTCCGCTTGTCCAGCGAGACATCAAACTGGTGCTTGAGTTCGTCGGCGATCATACCCGCGGTGACGGCGCCAAACATCTTGCCGTCCTCGCCGGCCTTCACTTTGAGGAGGCAGACGAGCTTGGCCAGGCCCTTGGACATTTCGCTCATGGTGTTGAATTCATGCGACTCGCGCTCGGCACGGCGCTGGCGCAGGGCTTCCAGACGGCGCTTGTTGGCCTGCGTGAGCGGAATGGCGAGGCGTTGCGGGAACAGGTAGTTGCGCGCGTAACCGGCGGCGACCTTGACCTGGTCGGATTCGCCGCCCAAACCGACGATGTTGCTGGTGAGGATAATTTCTGTCTTTGCCATAAAAACGTGTTGCGGGTTGCGTGAAAATTGTGCAGCGCGGCAGGAGGGATCGTCGCTTAGAACGGAACGTCGTCGCCTTCGTGCGGTGGGGCGTCGGCATCGGCTGGTTCAGCAGCAGGCGCAGCGGCAACCGCGGCAGCGGGGGCGGAACGCGGTGCGGCGGGAGCGCCGCCACCTTCGTTGGCGCGACCGGAATCGAGGAACTGAAAAGTTTCCATCACGACACCGAGTTTGCTGATGGGGCGGCCTTTTTTCAAGTATTGCGCGATGGTTTCAGCCGTCTTGCCGAAAGCGTCCACGTCCACAAACGTCACTTCCTCTTTCATCTCGCCGGTTTCGGTTTTCCAACGGCGATTGATGGCGACGCCCAAACGCGCCACGGCAGTGCCCTTGGGCGTGTATCGCAATTCAGGGTCGCGGGTCAGGTTGCCGGCGAGGATGACTTTGTTGAAATTGGCCATAGGGTTTCCGGGGTTGGGGGTTACTTCGCGGGTTTCGGCTCAGGCGCTTCGCTGAACAGGACGCGGAAAACGTCTTGATTCAGCGCAAACTTGCTGCGCAACGGCGCGATGGCAGCCGGCGGACTGGTGAAGATGACGTTGGCGTAAAAACCCGCGCTGTATTTTTTGTCGGCCACGCGCGCAAAATTCTTCCGGTCCATTTTCTGGACGGTCTCGACCTTGCCGCCCGCGGCGGTGATTTCAGAAGAGATTTTATCGAGGATCTCGGGGAGGCCCTCTTCTTTGCCCGCCATGTTCAGGATGAACAAGCCTTCGTATCGTTTCACTGTTTTTCGCTTTCGTTCGTGGAGCCGTTTACGACTCCGTTAAATTGACTCATTGCTTTTTGCATCCCACCAGCCAGCCAGCATTCAACCTGGTCGGCCGCCCGCGCCAAAACTTTTTTCACCAACGCCGCGTCGCCCGCGCTAAACCGTCCGAGGACGTAATCCGTAATCTGCCGCGCGCCGTCCTCGCGCCCGATGCCGATCCGCAACCGGGCAAACTCACGCGAACCCAGATGCTGCTCGATGGATCCCAACCCGTGATGTCCACCACTGCTGCCGCACGGTCGCAGGCGAATTTCGCCCAACGGCAGGTCGGCATCGTCCACCGCCACCAGCAAGCCCGTCAGTGGTACCTGGTAAAAATTCACCATCGCACCTACTGCTTCGCCGCTGGCGTTCATGAACGTCTGCGGCTCGCACAACAAAATCTTCCGTCCATCCACCCCGGTTCGCGCCACGCGCGCCTGAAACTTTTTGGCCGCGTGCCACTCGGCCCGCCAGCGTTTGGCCAGCAACTCGGCCAGCGCGAACCCAGCGTTGTGGCGCGTCTTCGCGTAGTCCGCGCCGGGGTTTCCCAAGCCCACGATGAGATGCAAATCCTCCATGCGCGGGGCGGGCGCACCCGGCTCTTGCAAGCAAGAGCGGGGCCGCCAAAATTATTTCTTTTTCTCGCCGGGCTTCTTGTCGCCCGGAGCTGGGGCAGCGGGCGCTTTTTCGCCCGGTTTGCCAGCGGCAACTTTTTCGCCCGGTTTGCCGGGAGCGACTTTTTCGCCCGGTTTGGCAGCCACCTTTTCGCCGGGCTTCGCCGCACCCTTGGCCGGGACAGCGCCTTCTTCTTCGCCTTCCTTCTTTTCCTTGAGCATCTCCACATCGCCCGCTGCGAGCGGCTCGGCGGCGGCTTCCGCCGCTTCCTCTTCCTCCGTTTTCGGCATCGCGACGGAGATCACGGAGATTTTCTTGTCGCCGAGAATCTCGACGCCGGCAGGCGCTTTGATCTCGCCGAGATGGATGGACTTGCCGAGTTCGAGATGGCTCACGTCCACGACAACTTGCTCGGGTAAATCCTTGGGCAGCGCGCGGACCCTGATCTTGAACAAAACGTGTTCGAGCACGCCGCCACCGGTCTTGACACCCACGGCTTCGCCGACGGTTTCGACGGGCACGCTCAGGATGACTTTCTCGTCTTCGGCGACTTCGTGAAAATCCACATGCAGCACCTTGCCGCTGAGCGGGTGGTGCTGGACTTCCTGCACCAGCGCGAGGCGTTTCGGGCGGGCGTTGTCCTTGAGCGCGAGGTCCACCAGGATGTTCTCGGAAGCCGAGTGCAGGATGAGATCGGCCATTTCCCTGGCGTTCAGTTCGAGGTTCTCCGGTTTGGTCTGGCGACCGTAAATGACCGCCGGGATGCGGCCGGTGGCGCGCAATTTCTTCACTTCGCCATGTCGCGTTTGCGAACGGGAAGCCGCATTTAATGGTGCTGATTTCATCGTTAATATATTTTCTGCACGGTGGCGCGCCTCAACTCGTGCGGCCGCCCTTAAACTCAAACAGCGAATTAACCGACGAATTATTGTGAATCCGTTTGATGGCTTCGCCCAACAACCCGGCCACCGACAGCGTCGTAATTTTCACGCCGCTGATGGCAGGGCGCAGGACAGTATCAGTTGTAATCAGTTCGTCAATCGCCGATTTTCGCAGCCTTTCGATGCCCACATCGTTCAAAATGGCGTGCGAAACACAGGCGACAATCCGCTTGGCCCCCTTTTTTTTGAGCAATTCGGCCGCTTTGGTCAGCGTTCCCGCCGTCTCGGTCAAATCGTCCACGATCAGCGCGTTCTTACCGCGCACCTCGCCGATGATGGCCATGGACTCGACTTCCGTGGCGCTCTTGCGGCGCTTGGCGACGATGGCCAGACTGGCGTCCATCGTCTGCGAATACGCGTAGGCCATCTTCAACCCGCCCACGTCCGGGCTGACCACCACCAGGTCATTGAATTTTATCTTCCGCAAATATTCGTACATCACCGGAGCGGCATAGAGATGGTCCACCGGAATGTCAAAGAAGCCCTGAATCTGCTGTGCATGCAGGTCCATGGCCAGGATGCGGTTCGCGCCCGCGGCGACGAGGAGATTGGCGACGAGCTTGGCGGTGATGGGCACACGCGGCTGGTCTTTGCGGTCCTGGCGGGCGTAACCGTAGAACGGCAATACTGCCGTGATGCGATTGGCGCTCGCCCGCCGCAACGCATCCATCATGATGAACAATTCCATCAAGTTGTGGTTCGTCGGCGGTGACGTGGGCTGGATGACGAAGACGTCCTCGCCACGCACGTTATCCTCAATCTTCAAAAACGTCTCGCCGTCGGGAAACGGCTGGATCCTGCATTTGCCCAACTCGATGCCGATGGACTTGCAAATGGCTCGCGCCAAAGGTTCGTTGGCTGTTCCGCTAAATACTTTCACAATTTAATTCACTGCTCGGTTAAAAAAGAAAACCGCCCCTGAGTCGGGCGAAGAGCGGGATGACTCTAACAACCGCGGGGCGCGGCGCAAGTGGAATTGCTCGGGCTTGCCCCGGCTGTCTGAACGGGGGGCATTCCTTTTTTCGTACGGCTGCGTTTCCGATCTCATCAGCATCGCGCTTCAGTGGCGCACCCGGTTCGCTTTCTTACCGCCTCAACGTTTCACTTCCGCCGGGATTTTAATTTGCCGCGACAGCCCGGCCAAGAGTCCGACCCCAATCGCCAGGCTGCCCCAAAGCTGTCCCCAATGCAGCGGTTCGCCCAACCAAAGCTTCGCAATCAGCACCCCACAAACCGGCTGCAAGAAAATCGTCAGCGCCGCCACGTTCACTTCGCTTTCCCGGATCACCAGAAACCAAAACCCGTAGCCAAAGGAGGTGCCAATCAGCGCCATCACGAGCAGTAACCACCATGCCTGCGCGGGCAGGTGAACCGCGGCGGTCAATGTCTGGCGCCCGTCCAGCAACAAATTGGCCGTGGTGGCCGCGACGAGCGCCACGGCAAGGAATTTGATTGGACTGGCACGCATGATGATCGGTTTGCCCCCGATGGAAAGCGCCGTTTCGCAGACAAACGACGAGACGAAAATCACGCTCGCACTCAGGCTCACCCACTTGAAGTCGTCACGCCAAACGCCATTGAGCAACGCCACGCCCGTCATGCCCAGCGCGAATCCGAGAATTCGACGCGGCCCGATATGCTCCCGCAAAAAAATCGCCGCCGCCGCCGAAGTGATCAAAGGCTCAATCGCCATAAGGATTGACGAATTCGAAGCCGTGCTGAGTTTGTTGCCGAGCACCTGCAACCGGTGGCCAAGCACGAAAATGACCAGGCCGAGGACGCAAGTTTTGAGCAGGTCGCGTCCACGCGGCGCGCTGCCCGGCAACCACGGCCAAAGCACCAGCAGCCCCAAACCGGCCAGCCCAAAACGCAACGTCACAATGCCGCCAGGGTCGAGGTGCGGCTCAAGGACTTTGTAAATCGAGAGCGTGGCCGACCAGACGACATTCAGAGCGAGCAGGATGATCAAGTTCGTGGGCTTCATGGTCAGCTACAGGTTGAGCATAGGAAACCCCGTCCCGCCCGCCGAGGCAAGGAAGCTATTCTGGTGTTGCGCGGTCGCGTTCGGGCGCCGCCCGAAGTATTTCCTGAACCTGCGCCACCTCGTCGGGCGCGGGCGCAAATTGCAGCGGCTCCTGGATTCCAGCGGAGATTTCGCCCGGGCAGTGGAGACGGCCAAGCAAGCGCTGGCCCTGGCCACGGCGGCCGGCAATCCAATGTTAGCTCGGGAGGTTCAGAGTCGGCTGCGCTTGTATCAGGCCGGCCTGCCCTTTTACCAACAGCCCCCGGCGGTCACCTGGAAAAACAGAGCAGGCGGATGCGGAGGGAGGGCTGAAGACCATGGTTGTCATCGCCTGTCCGCATGAATGATTACGCCCGGGTTGCCACGGTGATCCGTTTTCTCGACGAACCCCATGCGGAGTACCTTGTGGCTGGCGAATTTCCGGGGTCGCTCCGCGACAATGGGTGGGTGAGACTTCTGACAAACCGGCCCACCCTCATGACGCCCCAATCACCGCAAATAATTCGCCGCACCGTTCACACCGGCGACGACTTCTTCGCGGGTCTTCAGGTTGCGGATGCGGACGTAGGCGTCGTTGTCCAGCTTGGCTGTGTAGTTCGCTTTCAATTCCTGCGCGCGTTTGAATTGTTTGTCGGGCTTGGCGGGCGTGAGCGCGTAGTCCACGGCAAACCCGGCGGCGCGCAGGTCATGGATGAGTTTCAAGGATTGCGGGCGCAGACTCTCGTCTTCGATCAGGACGAAAACATCCGTCGTGGCGTCAAAGGGCGGGAGCAGGTTGCGCGCTTGGAGCAGTTCGAGCAACACCACGTCGCCCATACCGAAGCCGAGCGCGGGCAGGTTTACTTTGCCGCCGCTGATGAGTTTCACGAGGTTGTCGTAACGTCCGCCACCCGCGATGGCGCGGAGTTCGCTCTTGCGATCAAACGCCTCGAACACCGGCCCGGTGTAGTAGGCCAGCCCGCGAATCACATGATAGTCCACTTTCACGAAATCTCCCAGGCCGCGCGCCGCGAGGTTGTCCAAGATGGCTTTTAATTCGGCGGTGGGCTGGCCGGAGTTGATGAATTGGTTCACCTCGTCGAGCGAGAAGCCCAGTTCCGCGAGCTTCTTCTGGCTTTCCTCCGGTGGCGTGCGTTCGAGTTTGTCAATGGCTTGATAGAACTCGTAAGCCTTCGCGTGATCGTGGCAGCGCGTGGAGAAATAATCCTGCCACGCATTGCGGCTGCTGAGGCGGACGACGAAATCCTCGGCGGTCAACTCAAGCGCGCGCAACGAATCAATCAGCAGCGAAATCAACTCCGCGTCCGCCGCCGGGTCGGTTTCGCCAATGATGTCCGCGTTGAACTGGAAATGTTCGCGCAGCCGGCCTTTCTGCTGGCGTTCGTAGCGGAAGAGTTGCGGGATGGCGAACCACTTTATCGGTTTTTTGTAGTTGCGCTCGTGCGCCGCGACCATGCGGGCGAGCGTCGGCGTCATCTCGGCCCGAAGCGCCACGGCGCGGTCGCCTTTGTCCACGAAGTTGTAGAGTTGTCCGACGATTTCATCGCCGCTCTTGGTGGTGAAAAGTTCCAACGGTTCCAGCGGCGGGCCGTCATATTCGCGGAAGCCGTAGCGGCGGGCGGCTTCGCGCCACTTGCCGAAGATGTGTTGGCGGGCGTCGGCGCTCCACACGTCCTTGTGGGGGAGCGGTTCGGGATAAAAATCGCGAAATCCGGGCAAACGTTCCATAAAGCTGGCGCGAGGTTAGAGCGCGATTGGGAAAAGGCAAAAGAGAAATTGCGACTATGCGCGATGCGTTGGAGTTCAGGCTTCAGCCTGCTCCGGCGTCCAAGCTGAAGCTTGGACGCCAACGTCGCCATCGGGAGGCCGATGCCTCGGTCACAATCAGGCCGGAGGCGCGGGTGGCGCGGGCTTGGCGGGCGACAGTTTGAACACGTCGGCGCGCATTTCCTTGCCGGGCTTGAATTTCACCACGGCGCGTTCAGGGATAGGCACGTCGGTTTCCGGCGCGTTGGGATTGCGGCCGATGCGCGCCTTGCGGATTTTGACTTCGAAGACGCCGAAGTTGCGCAATTCGACCTTGTCGTGTTTCGCGAGTGCCTCCGCCATGTAATCCAACGTCTTCTGAACGACGTCGAGGACCTGTTGCTGAACCAGTCCGGTTTCGTTACTGATGCGAATGACCAAATCACGCTTGGTTAGAGTCATAATAATAGGATTCGAGCGTTACTGTTGGTGCTTCCAGCGTTGGTATAACTCCCGCAATGCCAGCGGTCAAGCAAGAAATTGACCCTTCCTCGCTGTTTTCGGTGGAGCCGCCCGGATAGTCTGGCGGCATGACACCTGAAAAACTATTTCAAGAATTGTTGGGACTGGGTTTGAACTGGGA
>JALOTT010000222.1 GCA_025457745.1 Verrucomicrobiota bacterium | reverse complement strand
TCGGGTTTCATGATACGGAACATTTCACGGCAGACTTCGCGCATAAACTGGCGGTAGGCGGATTCCACGCCGGAACGCATTAGTTTTTTCTGCTCTTCCCGGCGGTTGTCGCCCAGCCACCAAACGCGCAGCCAGTTGTTCCACGAATAGTCCAGCACGCTCAGATACGGCGGCGAAGTCAGGACAAAATCTACGCTATCATCTTCCATCGGCACGGAACGCGCATCGCCGTGGAAAATCTTCCCCTTCCGTTTTGGAATTCCAGCCGTCAGACAACGCCGCGCCTTGTTCATCGCACATTCGTAGATTTTGCGTTCCGGCTTGGGAATACTGCCTGATAAAAAAGTGAGCGAGGCTCGGCGGGAATTGCCCGATGTATTGCGAAAGCTTGTGCAATGAATGTCCCCAGCCGCGCGGCGCGGTTTTCCAAGTTGAAGGCAACTGTGGACTGTCTATGAACTTTATTTCGTCGGCAACCATTGCATCATTTAAGTAGCAGAACTATTCTGCCCTTGTCCACTCTTTTTATTCCTCAAACAACGCCTGCGCGAATTGTTTGGCGTCGAAGGGTTGCAGGTCGTCCGGTTGCTCGCCGAGGCCGATGAATTTGATGGGCAGGCCGAGTTCCTTCTGGATCGCCACCACCATGCCGCCTTTGCTCGTGCCGTCGAGCTTGGTCACGATGAGGCCGGTGAGCGGGACGGCTTTGTTGAATTCGCGCGCCTGGTTGAGCGCGTTCATGCCGGTGCTGCCGTCGAGCACGAGCAGAACTTCGTGCGGCGCGCCGGGCAGTTGCTTGCCGATGACGCGATGGAGCTTGAGCAGTTCCTGCATGAGGTTGTGCTTGGTGTGCAGGCGACCAGCGGTGTCAATGAAGAGGTAATCCGCCTTGCGCGCCTGCGCGGCAGTGACGGCGTCGTGCGCAACGGACGCAGCGTCCGAACCATACGCACTCGCAATAACTTCGACCTTGAGGCGTGTGCCCCAGAGTTTGAGTTGTTCGATGGCGGCGGCGCGGAAGGTGTCGCACGCGGCGAGCAACGCGGTCTTCTTCTGCAATTGAATCAGGTGCGCGAGTTTGGCGGCGGTGGTCGTCTTGCCCGTGCCGTTCACGCCGACGATAGACACGACGGTCGGGCCACTGTCGGCTTTGAGCAAATCAGGTTTGTTGGATGACAAGTTCTTTTCGACTTCGGCGCGCGCGATGGCGAACACATCGTGGCCGGTCGTGCCCTGGGATTCGTAGGCTTGTTTGACAGCGGCGATGATTTGTTGCGTCACGGCCATGCCGAGGTCGGCGGCGATGAGCGCTTGCTCCAACTCCTCCAGCGATTCGCCGGTGAGTTTGGGCGAACGCGTGACGATGCGTTTGATTTCATGCGCCAGCTTGCTGTGAGTCTTGGCGAGGCCGGCTTTGAATTTGGAAAATAATCCCATGGGAAAGCTTAACCGCAGATGGACGCCGATGAACGCGGATGGAGCGCGCTGGTAGGGACGGCGCGCTGCGCCGTCCGCGCCGCGAAACAGCGGCGCAACGAATTATACGCGGCACACGGCTTGCCACGCGTGTTCCGGCCGCTACTGCGCGGGCGGAGACATCGCAGCGCGATGTTCCTACCCACCGCAGGTAATTCGTGTCTATTAGTGTGCATTGGTGGTTGCGGCTCCTTCGGCGCGTCTTTGTTTCAGTTTCTCGACGTGAACGTAGTCAAGTTTCACCGTGCCGATGAGGGGTTTGCCCTTACTCTTGCCGTGGCAATCCGAACCGCCGGTGACGAGCAGTTTCAATTTCTCCGCCATTTCAAGGTAACGCCGCGTGACACCGTTGGAGTGTTTGGTGTGGAAACATTCGAGACCGTCCAGCCCGGCGTCCACGAGGTCGGGAATCAAGCCGTCGGCGCGGTTCAATCCCGGATGGGCCATCACCGCCAGACCGCCGGCTTGATGAATCAATTGGATGGCTTCGAGCGCGGACAGCTTGGCTTTCGGCACCCACGCGGGCCGGCCTTGCTTGAGAAATTGTTGGAAAGCTTCGTCGTGGTTCGCGCAATGGCCGGCCTGCACCAATGCCCGGGCGACGTGCGGGCGGCCCGGCGAACGACAATCGGCGAGCGCGAAAACCTCGGCGGCGTCCAGCGGCACGTGCAGTTCGTTGAGGCGCGCGACCATTTCGCGGATGCGGTTCTGGCGGACGATCTGGAAGCGCGTGAGTTCGGTCAGCAGCATTGTATTCGTGACGTCGAGGAAGTAACCGAGGATGTGCAGTTCGGTGTCTTTGTATTCCGCCGTTAGTTCCGAACCGGTGATGAATTCAATGCCCGCCGCATCGCACGCCGCCGCCATGCGCGCGCAGCCCTCGACCGTGTCATGGTCGGTAAGCGAGAGCGCGGCGAAGCCGGATTTGTGGCCACGCGCGACGACTTCCTCCGGCGAGAACGTGCCGTCGGAAAAACGCGAATGGAGATGGAGGTCGGCGAACATCGTTCAGAAAGGATGAATGATGAAGGATGAAGGATGAAACTTCATCTGGCGCGGCACGGATCTCATGTGAGCCTGTTTCATATTTCATCTTTCATACTTCATCATTTCACGATCCTCGCCGGCCGCATCAATTCACCCTTGATCTTGTCGAGCACGCCGTTGACGAACTTGCCGCTGTCCTGGGTGGAGAATTTTTTGGCAATGTCCACCGCTTCGTTGATGCTGACCACGGGCGGGATGTCGTCGCGGTAGAGCATTTCGTAAATCGCCAGGCGCATGATGTTGCGGTCCACGGCGGCGATGCGGTGGATCTCCCAGTTTTTGACATGCTGCTTGATGTGCTCGTCAATCGCGTCGCGATGCTCCAGCGCGCCGCGAATCAGTGGTTCGGCGAAGACGCGTTCCTCGGCTTCGTCGGTGGTGGGCGGCGGGAGTTCGACGGGCTGCCCCCAATGGGCCGGGCCTTTGTCATCGGCGATGGCGGCGGCGCGTTGCGTGTCCCAGAATTCATTGAGCGCCCGCTCCAGGTCTTCCGGCGGACTCAAATCGTGCTGAAACAAGAATTGCACGGCGCGTTCGCGCGCCTCACGTCGTTTGCCCATAAGTCGGCTCCACCATGCCGGACAAAGCCGCGTGGGGAAATGAAAAACTGCGGAGCGGCGCGAGCTTCCAGCTTGCGGGCGTGTCAGCAAACCTCTGGCTTGGTGACGGGATACTTGCCATAGCCGCTCCCGCCAATCTGGAAAGTTGCCGACGCAATCGTAAGCCAGAGGCTTGCGGCACTACTTCACCCCATCGTAAACGCGCAGTCAGCCGTCCTTCGCGCCACGGCACTGCGATGATATCAATCTCCGGGTGTCTCCGTACTTGCGCGAATGGAATCGGCACGCTTATACTCCGCCCGATTTAAGAGCATGAGTTCTTTACCTATACGTGTGGCGGTGACCGGCGCGGCCGGGCAAATCGGTTATTCATTGTTGTTCCGAATCGCTTCCGGCGAAGTGTTCGGGCCCAATCAACCCGTCATCCTCCACCTGATTGAGGTGGACGTGCCGGAGATCCTCGAAAAACTCAAGGGCACGGTGATGGAGATCGAGGACTGCGCGTTTCCGTTGCTCAAAGGCATCGTGGCCACGGGCAATCTCGACGAAGGCTTCAAGGGCGTGAACTGGTGTCTGCTCGTCGGCGCCGCGCCGCGCAAGGCCGGCATGGAACGGAAGGACTTGCTTGGCGCGAACGGGAAAATCTTCGTCGGCCAGGGCAAAGCCATCCAAAAGAATGCCGCCAGCGACGTGCGCGTGCTCGTGGTTGGCAATCCGTGCAATACCAATGCGCTGATTTGCATGAACAATGCGCCCAATGTTCCGCGCGACCGGTTCTTTGCCATGACCCGGTTGGACGAAAATCGCGCCAAGGCCCAACTCGCGAAGAAGGCCGGCGTGGACATCACCGCCGTCACCAACCTCGCCATCTGGGGCAACCACAGCACCACCATGTATCCCGATTTTTACAACGCGCGCATCGCCACCCGCCCGCTCATGGACGTGATCAAACACGAAGGCTGGCTGCACAACGAGTTCATCACAATCATCCAACAGCGGGGCGCGGCCATCATCAAGGCGCGGGGCTTGTCCAGCGCCGCCAGCGCCGCCAACGCCGCGATTGACACCGTGCGCTCGCTCGTCAACCCCACGCCGGCCGGTGATTGGACCAGCGTGGCGGTCTGCTCGGACGGCAGCTATGATTACGAGGCAGGGCTTATCACGTCGTTCCCGATTCGCAGCGACGGGAAGAAATGGGAAATCGTGCAAGGCGTGCCGCTCAACGAATTCTCGCGCGGGAAAATTGATCTCTCCCTCAAAGAATTGAAGGAAGAGAAGGCAATGGTCAGCGAATTGTTGCCGAAATAATTTTTCCCATCCTCGTCGTCGCCCTCGTAATCAAGCGCGGGCGAATCAAAGCCGAGGACGAGAACGAGAAACAAACGAAATCAAACTGACTATGGCAACCGGAATCAAACGCGGCAAATTGGGCATCTTGGTCGGTGGCGGCCCGGCTCCGGGCATCAACGGCGTGATCGCCGCCGCCACCATTGAGGGTATTCAACAGGGCTATGAAGTCATCGGCTTTCGCGACGGCTTCAAGTGGCTGGCGCAGGGGGACGCCACGCATTTCATGAATCTGACGATTGACGAGGTCACCGGCATTCCGCTTCGCGGCGGGTCCATTTTGCGAACGGCGCGGACGAATCCCACCAAGTCCGAGAAAGACATGCAAAACGTGCTCGACGTGTTGAAGCAGCTGAACATCACGGCGATGGTGACCATCGGTGGCGACGACACCGCTTTCTCCTCCAGCCAGGTTTACCGCAAAGCCGCTGGAGCGATCCGCGTCGCCCACGTGCCCAAGACGATTGACAACGACCTGCCGCTGCCGGGCGCCACCCCCACGTTCGGCTTTGAGACCGCGCGGCACTACGGTGTGTCCACCGTGCGCAATCTCGCCGCCGACGCGCGGACGACGTCGCGCTGGTATCTCATCATCAGCATGGGGCGTACGGCGGGGCATCTCGCGCTCGGCATTGCCAAGGCCGCCGCCGCCACGCTCGCCATCATTCCCGAGGAATTTCGCGGGCGGCCCGTGACGGTGGAGGAGATTTGCGACATCATCGTCGGTTCGATCATCAAGCGTCGCGCGCGGGGAAGGGAATTTGGCGTGGCGGTTCTGGCGGAAGGTTTGATTGAGGCGATGGGCGAAAAAGGTCTGGCCAGCGCCATTCGAGGTGGGCCACTCGACCGTTACGGCAACATCAGGCACGACGACCACGGGCATTTGCACCTCGGAGAAATCGAATTTGGCCGCCTGATGCGGGACTTGGTGTGCGCGCGGCTGGTGAAACTCGGCCTCAAAATAACCCTCATTGACAAAGACCTCGGCTACGAACTCCGCTGCGCCGACCCGATTCCCTTCGACGCCGAATACACGCGCGACCTCGGTTACGGCGCCGTGAAGTTCGTGCTTTCGCCCGACGCGGCGAAGTACGGCGCCATCATCAGTTTCGTGGACGGCAAAATGATGCCGCTGCCGTTCGAGAAGATGCTTGATCCGCAAACCAAGCGCATGCAGGTGCGCCGGGTCAATGTGGACGGCGAGTCCTACGAGTGCGCCTGCCATTACATGATCCGTCTCGAACCATCCGACTTTCAGGACGTGACCCAGCTTGACTGTCTAGCCGCCGTCGTCGCGATGACGCCGGATCAGTTCCGTGCACGCTTCGGTTATCTCGTCGGGTTGAAGTAGGCGCGAACCGGCTTTGTTCGAGCAAAAGACGTCCGCCGGAAATCCGCAATGACTTTTGCGGGGTGTGGTCGGGCGCGTCACTCCGTGCGCGCCGTTTGGTAAAACGACAGTTGCGGCGCGCACGGAGTGACGCGCCCTACCGGTAACAATCATGTTGCGCCAAGCCCTCCACGAACTGACCCTCGCCACGCGCGGGCGCGGCCTCTACGAATTCACGCGCGACGTGGAAGCGTTGCTTTCCAAGCATGGCTTCAAGCACGGCCTGGTCACGCTGCACCTGCGGCACACCTCGGCCTCGCTGCTCATCCAGGAGAATGCCGACCCCGACGTGCGCGCCGATCTCGAACGTTTCTTCGCCCGGCTTGTGCCCGACGGCGACCCGCTGTTCGAGCATACGTGCGAGGGTGACGACGACATGCCCGCCCACGTGCGCACTGCGCTCACGACTGTAAACCTCGGCATCCCCGTCAGTAATGGCCGGCTGGCGCTGGGCACGTGGCAGGGGATTTATCTTTGGGAACACCGCCGCGCGCCGCACTCCCGCAAGGTCGCGCTGCACTTCGTCGGGGAATGACTTTTCGCGTAACACGGAAACTACGGTGACTGACACCTCACGGAAAAGACGGTGCATTCGCGTTTGAACACGCCGGATTTGGAGAAGCGTGGACTTTCGGAATTGTTCGGAATTGTTATGTCAAAACTCTTTAGAAATGTCCTATTGTTAACTCACGAGAGAATGTCCTCTTGTTGGTTTGTTGTTTGTGGTTCTGTTCCCCCGGCTGGCGGGGCG
>JALOTT010000012.1 GCA_025457745.1 Verrucomicrobiota bacterium | reverse complement strand
AACCGGCCAACTTGAAATCAGTCAAATCAAACCGCCGTTTCGAGGAGCGACGAATTGGTCATTTCGTATGAGCATACCAGATGGCGGCCTTATTGAAAATCAGGATGAATTCCAATTTGCAGCACTGGAGTCCGGCTACCAGCCAACCGTGGAATATAATTTTGCGAAAGGTGAAACCAACTGGACTACTCAAGTGTCCAAACAATTTTACATTGTATTCGGCCAGCCGCGCCAATACGGCTGGCTTCGCATTGAATCAAACCTCGCACAGGAAACGATTTTCCTAACGTACGCCATCAATCCAACGGGCTCACGGAATTTGGAATCCAAGTAAGAAATGCACGAGCCAGCCGACGCCGAGAAAAAGCGCGTGCCGCTTTACAAACGTCTTGGCGCGTTGTTGTGGCGGGAGCGGCGCACCTGTTTTTTCGTCTGCGCTGGCGGGGAGTTTCAGTAACCGAGCAATTGCTCCGGCCTGACCGCGTCCCCGCCGAGACCGTAGCGCGGCATGGCCTTGAGCGAGAAGGTGAATGCCACCGTGTAATCGTCCGAACCCGTGCTGTTGTCGCGCACACGGAAGGTGAGCGCGCCGGTCCAACTGCGGAAGTCGCGGTAGAGCGTGTAGAATTGTTCCTCCATCCGCCCGGTGCGCGCCTCGAAATGCTGCGAGGCCCGCAACGCCCAGTTTTCATTCAGCCGGTAGAAGAGCGTGCTGCGGATGAGATTGTTGCCCTGCCCCAGCGCCGTGAGCGACGGGCTGAAATCATCGCGCAAGTACCAATGGCCAAGACCCCAACTCCAATTGTCGTTGGGTTGGAGCGTGAGGTTGTGAAAGGCCAGGCGAAAAACGCCGCGGTCAATGTCGTAGCGCGTCTGCGATTCAAGCGTGATCCAAGAGCGCGGGCGGAAAATGAGGTCGGAATAAAGGTCGGCGAACGTGGTCTGATTCGTGCGCGTGCGCAAACGCCAGTCGGTGTACACGTCCCAACTCAACAGGTTTTCAACGCGGCCCCCGCGTTTGGTCTGCAATCGGTTTCGCAGGCCAAAACGGATCACGTTCTGGCTGTCAATCGAATCAATCGCGTTGTAGTCCGGATACTCGATGGGCAGCAGCCGCAGGCTGGGCAATTCGTAATCGAACTGCGGCAGTTGCGGCGGACCCGGGTGCGGCTGCGGCACGTAAACGTAATTCACCGACGGCTCGACGATGTGGCGCAAACCCTGGACGGCGAGCAGTTTGTTTTGCGCGTCGGGCCAGACGCGCGAGGCCTTGAAGGACACTTCCGCGCCGGTATTGAAAACGCCGCGATACGCTTCGTCATTTGTGCCGCCGGGACCGGAAGCTTCGCCGTAATACGTCAGCCGCCCGCCCACGCGCGGCGTGACATTCAGCCAGCCAAAGAACGTCTGCGGCAAGGTCAACTGGTGGTAGGTGTCGGCGCGCACGGCGGAGAAATTGTTTGTCGCCGAAAAGCTGTTGGTCAATTCCGCAAACTCGCGGCGATACCAGCCCGCCGAGCTTTCGCTTTCGTAAAACACCGGCGTTGCACCCAGTTGCTGGCGGAAGGCAGTGAACTTGATATCCGGGAGACGCTCGACCGTTTCGTAGAAATCGTTCACGCGCGGCTGCACGTAGGCGTCGAGGCTGAAGTTGTCCCAAAGCTGGTTGAGTTCGACGAACGTGCGGGGCTGCGGGTTGCGGCGGTATTCACTCTCGAAAAAGTCGTGCGAGAGCAACGGGTCGCTCTCGTACCGCACGGCTGCCTTGACGTTGAAATTAGTGAACGGGGTGGCGTCGTAGCCGAAGTAGAATCGCTGGCGATGGTCGGGCACGGGGACGCCATTGGCACTTTCGTCCGGCGCTTCGTCGTGCAGGTAGTAATACTTGAAGCCCAGCTCACCCCAACGTCCGAGGTGCAGATTTGCATCCGCCCCCCCGCCCACGCCGCGCTTGACGCGGTAATCCAAGTGTAGTGTGCCGTCCAGTTGCTCGTCGAAAAACCAGTTGTAGCTGCCCAGCAAGAACGGGCCGAACCGGCTGCGGTAGCCGGGCATGAAGGAAAAATTGTTCGCACGATAGCCGAGCGCGCGTTGGTAAAATGGGAAATAGAACACCGGCACGCCGCCCAAGTGCAAAACGGCGTTCCGCGCCTGGATGGATTTGCCTGGAATGATTCTGATGTAACTGGCGCGCACTTTTGTGAACGGCTCGGTGATGTCGTCCGAGGTGACGTAGGCGTTGTGCGCCGTGTACACACGATTGCTCACGTCGCCCCGCAACTTTTCGCCGGCGGCGAACACGGGCGTTTTGCCGGTGCGAAATTGATCCGCCTCCATCAGCCGCGTCTTGAAGTTGTAACGGACGTGTTCGCCGGCCCAAATCTGGTCGTCGCGCTGGATGCGCACGCGGCCATCGGCCTCGGTATCCCCGGTTTCTTGGTTCACCGTGGCGCGCTCCGCCGTCAACACCACGCCGCTGTATTTGATGAGAACCCCATTGGTGCCGGTGACTACGCCGGTGGTCATGTCGTACTCGAATCGGCCCTCCGGAGTGAGCGCCTCGACTTCCCACGCGGCCTCCGGCGGCGGGCTGGTTGCCAAGGAAAGGAAAGCCGGCCACAGGGCGAGCGTGAGGATATAGCGCAGTTTGGTCATGCGGCGCGCTCAGGAAACCAGAACGACCGGGCGCTGCCAAGCGGATTTGGTCGCGGCCATTCATGCCGGTTCCAGGCGGGGTGTTTGCTCCGTCGCTTGCACCCAACAGCCGGCCACCCCCGGTTGTCGAGTGGCACATGTCCTGCGATATCCGGCGCAGGACTGAGATTATGGCGACCAAAGCGACATTGATGAAATTGCTCCAGGAGTCTCGCGGCTACGAACAGATCACGAATCGCCGCCCGACTCCGCGCCCGATCGCCCTATATCTCATGCAACTGCGTGCGCAGTCTGCCCGCCCGAACGTGCCCAAACAACGTCTGGCCATCACCCTCACCGCCGACTGGCAAAAATGCGCCGCGGCTCCGTTGTCGGTGAAGATCAAACACATCCTGCCCGGCGAGGGCGCTTTGCCGGTGGTCTTCGGTTGATTCACTTGCGGCGGGGCGGGAGCGTTTCTTCCCTGCAATTCTAGTTTCTTCGCTTCGGGTTTTCGTTTGCCTCGTAGCTGGCTCAAATCAAGGCAGTGTCTTGGCCACTGCCTTTTCTCCGTTCACCGACCCAGTATCTCCATCTCCTCAAACCCCATCTGGCGGAAAAGGCTTTTCACCTGCGCCTGTGCCCGGTCATCGGCGTCTTTCAAAATGCCGGCGGTGCGCGCGGCACGGCGAAGATCGTCCACCGCGTTCTGTCGGGCGGTCTGCTCAAGGTCCTTGTCGAACACCCGCAACAAACCGGTCGCGCGTTCCACCACGCGCGTCTGTTTGTCGTCGAGATAGGCGTCGGTGATTTGCGGGGGCGGCAGGCGGACGGAAATTTTCTTTCCCGACACTCGCAAATCCTCCGGCTTCATCTGGTCAAAATCCACGCCGGCCTTGACGACGCCGTGGGCAACGAGCAACACCCGGCTCTCGCCGAACCATTTTACATCTTCGAGCACCACGACCTTTTCCATCACGTATTTTACCGTGACCAGTTGCGAGAGGGTTTGCACCTGCCGAAGCACCGTGGCGGTGTTGTAGAATTTCACACCGTCGCCAAGCCCCACCGAGCGCAGCGCCACCGCTCCCAGCCACAGGCCCACCGCAAACACGATTGCCACGGCAATCAAGACAACGACCATGCGCGCTTTCTGCATGACAGCAATGTAGCTTTTTCCCGGCCAATCGGGGAGCAGAAACTTTTGCGCTTTGCAGACTGCCGAAGCAGCCTAAAATGCCGGCATGAGTTTGAAAATGATCGGACAATTCCCCGTCTGCCGTCCGCGCCGGTTGCGCCAGTCGGGGGCCTTGCGCCGCCTCGTAGCCGAGACGCGGCTTGACGTGTCCCCCCTGGTCCTGCCGCTCTTCGTGCGCGCCGGACGCAAATTGCGCAAACCCATCGGCGCGATGCCGGGCGTGTTTCAGTTCTCGCCCGACGAACTGGTGCGCGAAGCCGCAGTCGCCCAGGCTTTGGGGATCCCGGCGGTGTTGCTGTTCGGCATTCCAGAAAAAAAAGACACCCAGGCCACCGGGGCCTACGCCCGCAACGGGATGGTGCAACAAGCCGTGCGGCTGCTGAAAAAGGAACTGCCTGGCCTGCTCGTCATCACGGACGTTTGCCTCTGCCAATACATGGTCCACGGCCACTGCGGCATCGTTCACGCCGGCCCGCGCGGCGCAAAGATTTTGAACGATCCCACCCTCAAACTCCTCGCCCGCGCCGCCGTCAGCCACGCCGAAGCGGGCGCGGACATCGTCGCGCCCAGCGACATGATGGATGGCCGGGTGCGCGTCATTCGCTCGGCGTTGGATGGCGCCGGTTTCGACGACACGCCCATCATGTCCTACGCCGCGAAATTTGCCTCCGCCTTTTACGGCCCGTTCCGCGAAGCTGCCGAGTCCGCACCGAAATATGGCGACCGCCGCAGTTATCAGATGGACGCGGCCAACGCCAACGAAGCGCTTCGCGAAGTGGCGTTGGACATTCAGGAAGGCGCGGACATCGTCATGGTCAAACCCGCGCTGGCCTATCTCGACATCTTGCACCGGGTCAAAGCCACCTTCGGCTATCCGACCGCCGCGTATGCCGTGAGCGGCGAGTTCTCCATGATCAAGGCAGCGGCCGCCAGAGGTTGGATTGACGAGCGCGCGGTGACGTTGGAAAGTCTGCTGGCGATGCGCCGCGCCGGCGCGGACATCCTCATCACTTACGCCGCAATGGACGTGGCCAAGTGGTTGAAGGAATCGTGAATTGAGAAATCCCCGGCGCCGCAGAACCGCAAGAATTTTTGCGCCAACGGCTCCCGTGCCGATGGTTCAATTTCCGCTGCTCTTCGCGAAGACGAACGCGTAAATCAATAACCCGACAATCACGGCCCCCACGACGATCGCACCGATCAGGAAGATTTTGTTGCCCTGGTTGTCCTTTTTCGCAAAGCCCCCGACTGCGGTATCAAAGCCGCCGCGCACGCCCTGTTCGAGATCGGTCCGGCTGACGCCGCGGGGCATGGCCATGGTGGAATCGATGGCCTTTTTTGGCGCCTCCGCCGGCACGCCGGTTTCCAACCGTAACTCGACTTGACCCAACCGCAGCATTTGCCCTGGCTTCAAGACGGCCTCGGTTATTTTTTCGCCGTTGATGTAAGTGCCGTTGGTCGAATTGAGGTCGCGGACGACGACGTCCCCTCCGCGCAGCAGGATTTCGCAATGATGGCTGGAAACCGATGGGTCAATGATGGGAAAGGTGTTGCCCTCAACGCGACCGATCGTGGTTTTGTCCACGTTCAGTTCGTGCGACCGCCCGGTCATGCCTTCGCTGAGGATAACGAGTTTGGCCATAAATTGAGTCTCGCGCCGGGAATTATGGGCAGCGCCGGTTTCAAGTCAAACGCAAACCGTCGAACGCAAAAGTTCATTTTTGGACTCCGCCGCGCACGCGTGAAGGTGATTTTCTTTCGCGATTTTCATTCGCGATCCGCGCATCAAGGCTGCTTCTCGATCAACTTCCGAAACTCGGCAAACAACGGTGCCGAATCGTGCGGCCCCGGCGACGCTTCCGGGTGATACTGCACGCAGAAGATCGGTTTCGTCCGGTGCCGCATTCCCTCGACCGTCTGGTCGTTGAGGTTGACGCGATTCACCGCCACGTCCGGCGGCAACGATTTCGCATCCACCGCAAAACCGTGGTTTTGCGACGTGATTTCCACTTTGCCGCTTTCCAAATCCTTGACCGGCTGGTTTGCGCCGCGATGGCCGAACTTGAGCTTGAAGGTTTTCCCACCGACCGCCTGGCCGAGAATCTGGTGGCCCAGGCAAATCCCGAAAATCGGCACGCCCGATTTGACCAGATCGCTTACCGCGCGCACCGCGTAGCCCAGCGCCGCCGGGTCGCCCGGACCGTTTGAGAGAAAAATTCCGGCGGGATTGTGCTTCATCGCCTCGGCGGCGGGCGTGGTGGCCGGCACGACTTGCACGCGAAAGCCATGCTGCCGCAGCCGGCGCAGGATGTTGTATTTCATCCCGAAGTCGTAAGCCACGATGGGAATGTCCGCCGGCGGTAACGGCGCGCGGAGGTTCCGGGCGTTCGCCGTATGATTGCCCACCGCCAGCTTGAAGCTGGCACTCTGCTCGTCCTTCTCGTCCCAACGGAATGCCTGCGGGTGCGTGACTTCTTTCACGTAATCCACGCCCACGAATACAAACTCCCGCGCGCGCCGGACGGCTTCCGCGTCGCTCACGCCTTCGGTGGAAATAAATCCGTTGAGCGCGCCGCGCACGCGGAGCTTTTTCGTCAGCGCCCGCGTGTCAATTCCTTGAATTCCCGGAATCCCGTTGCGTTCGAGATATTCCGCCAGCGAAAAATCCGCGCGCCAGTTGCTCACCACCGGCGAGAGCTCGCGAATCACGAAGCCCGCCGCGTGCGGCCGCCACGATTCCACGTCCACCTCGTTGACGCCGTAATTGCCGATGAGCGGATAAGTCATCGTGACGATCTGGCCTTTGTAGGAAGGGTCGGTGAGGATTTCCTGGTAACCCGTCATGGAAGTGTTGAAACAAACCTCGCCGCAGGCTGAGGCGCGCGCGCCAAAACCTTCGCCGTGGAACACCGAACCGTCTTCGAGGGCCAGGATTGCGTTCATTCCGAATCAACCACTGCGCGATGCTAACCACGAATGGACGCGAAGCAAAACGAATTCGTTTCACGGTTGCAACTTGAACATGCCGGCCGGCCCGCGTCGAAGTTCACGCTTTAGCGTGGTTCGGGCGGCGTGGCAGTTCGGGGCAAGCTGAAGCTTGAACTCCAACGCCACGCGCCAGCAACAATGCTCCAACCGGCACGGGGTCTTCGCCCAACTGCGCAAGCAGCACACGCGGGCCGGGCCGGAATGCTCCCATGACAAATTGCGGCAGCGCTTGCGCCACCGCCCGGCGCAACGGCTCGCCAACGCGCGACAACCCGCCGCCCAGAACGATCACCGCCGGATGAATCAGGTGAACGACGTGGGATAAACCGAACGCAAGGTCGTTTGCGGTGTCCGTCAGGATTTTGCGCGCGCCGGGGTCGCCTTGGCGCAACGCCCCGGCCAGATGCCGGGCTTCGCCACCGGTGGAATTGCCAGCCAGCCGGGCAAGCAAACTGCGGGGTTGCCGCCGCGCCAACCGGCGAATCTTTTTGTCCACCGCCCAGCCTGAGCAACACAATTCCAGAACCCGCCCACGCCGGTCGAGCCGGAGGTGGCCGATCTCCGCCTCGCCTGGTGTTGCGCCGTGATAAATCTTCCCGTCCACGACCAACCCGCCGCCGACGCCGCTGCCGAGTGTGACGTAGAAAACGGGATCAAGCCCGACCCCCGCGCCACGCGTTGCCTCGCCCAGCGCCGCCACGTTCGCGTCGTTGTCCACCGCGACCGGTGCGTTCGTGAGCCGGTGCAGCCATCCGGACAGGTCAAACTCCGACCAGCCTTCGATTTGATGCGAGCGCGTCACCCGGCCGGCTTTCCAATCCACCGGTCCGCCGAAGCCAACGCCAACGGCGGCGAGGTTGCGGCCCCGCACGAGTTCAGGGAGCGCGCCTTTGATTTGTTGGCGGATCCCCGCCGCACCGTGCGCGGCGGCCACCGCAAGCCGGCGGCGTTCTCGGACGCGCGCCGACTCATCACCCAGGACGAGTTGCAACTTTGTTCCGCCGATTTCGATTCCCAGAAACATCCGGTCTGCCGTCTTCATAAATATTCCGGTTCATTTCCCCGCTTCCACTTGATGTTGCAACCCATGCTCGGCGACTGAAAGGTCGAAGGCGGTTTGCCCGCGAGGACGGCGTCGAGCGCCGCGCGCAGATCCTTGCCGGTGACCGGAACGCCGTTGCCCGGACGGCTGTCGTCGAAATGGCCGCGATAGACGAGCCGCCGGCCGCGATCGAAAAGGAAAAAGTCTGGGGTGCAGGCGGCGCGGTAAGCCTTGGCCACGGCCTGCGATTCATCGTAAAGATAGGGGAAAATGTAGCCGGCGGATTTCACTTCCGCCGCCATCTTTGCCGGACTGTCCTCGGGATAATTCGCCACGTCGTTGGAGTTGATGCCGGCTATGGCGACCCCGCGCGGCAGGTAGTCGTGAGCGAGTTGCGACAGGCCGGCGCGCAGGTGCTTCACGTAGGGACAGTGGTTGCACATGAAAACGACGAGCAGCGCGGGCTTGTCCTTGAACGCGGCGAGCGAGATGATTTTCCCGTTTGTGTCCGGCAGTTGGAACTCCGGCGCGGTCGTGCCGAGCGGCAGCATGGTGGAAGGTGTCAAAGCCATGCGCGCAATTTGAAACGGCGTTGAAAGGTTGTCCAGCGCGTTTGGATGAAAGAAAAACCTGCCAATCGCATCGGCAGCGAATAAACTTTCCCCGATGACGCACACTGAAGCCCAGAAACGCCACGCGCGACTCGTCGCGGAAATCCGCCGCCACGATCACGCCTACTACGTCGCAGGCCGGCAACTCATCACCGACCGGGAATATGACCAGTTATTCGAGGAACTACAGGAGTTGGAGAAAAGTTTTCACGCCCTCGTCACGCCGGAATCACCCACGCAGCGCGTTGGCGGCGCGCCCAGCGAAAAATTTGCCCGCTTCAAACATCTCGTGCCCATGCTCTCGCTCGACAAAATCGCCGCCAGCGATCATCCGACCAAGGACGAAGAACCCGACCGCGACCAACGCAACCGCGCGCAGGACAAAAATACCCTGGCTGAACTCCGCGCCTTCGACGCAACCATCCGCAAACACCTCGGCCGCGACAAGATTCAATACATTCTCGAACCGAAGGTGGATGGCGTGTCCATCAGCGTTCACTATCGCCACGGCAAATTCGCGCTCGGCGTCACGCGCGGCGACGGCGTGGAAGGCGACGACATCACCACCAACCTCAAAACCGTCCGCGGCATCCCGCTGGAATTGAGCAGGACAGGCGTCGCGCCTGTCTCAAAACTTAAAGGGAAAGATTTATTTGGAGATGGAGACAGGCGCGACGCCTGTCCTACGTTGCTCGAAGTGCGCGGCGAGGCTTACATGGCGATAGAAGAGTTCGCTGGCTTCAACGCCAAGCTCGCCGCCGCTGGTGAAAAACCCTTTCCCAATGCCCGCAACGCCACTGCCGGCACGCTCAAGCAGCTTGACCCGAAACTCGTTGCGCAGCGCCCGATTCGCGCCGTGTTCTATGCGGTCGGGGCGGTGGAAGGCCTCGAGTTCAAAGCCCACTCCGAAATGCTAGAAGCACTCGCGCGACTCGGCCTGCCGACACAAAAGCTGTGGTGGGTCTGCGACGGCATCGAAGAGGTTCTAAAAATATACGCGGACAAAGTCGTCGCGCAGTATGACGAAGATCGTGATCTGCGGCAGAAGTTGCCTTACGAAATTGATGGCATTGTGCTCAAGGTGAACACGCTCGCCGATTGGGCGCACATTCCCGGTCGCAGCCGCGCGCCGGGTTACGCGATTGTCCACAAACCCGTGCCCTGGATTACGCCGGCGGAAACGGTTCTCAAAGCCATCACCGTGCAGGTCGGGCGCACCGGTGTGCTCACGCCTGTGGCCGAACTCGAACCCGTCTTCGTGCAAGGCTCGACCATTGCGCGCGCCACACTCCACAACGAGGATGAAATTCGCCGTAAAGACATCCGCATCGGGGACACGGTGGTCATCCGCAAGGCCGGCATGGTGATCCCGGAAATCTTCGAGGTGGTGAAAACCAAACGTCCGCCCGGCGCGAAGGAATTCGATTTGTTCAAACACGTCGGCGGCAAGTGCCCCGCGTGCGGTGGACCGATTGCGAAGGACAAGGTGGGACAGGCGTCGCGCCTGTCCCAAACGTCAAAGGCGGAATCGGACTTTTCAGATGGAGACAGGCGCGACGCCTGTCCTACGATGGAAGAAGTCGCGTGGCGCTGCCAGAACATCGCGGGCTGTCCGGCGCAACTGACGCGGCGCGTCGAGTATTTCGCGCAACGCAAGGCGCTCGACCTCGAATCCCTCGGCGGCATCGTCGCCGAAAAACTGGTCGAACGCGGCCTCGTCAAAGAACCGCTCGATCTGTTCGATCTAAAACTCGAACCGCTAGGCAAACTGAATCTCGGCACGGACGACGAACCGCGAGTGTTCGGTGAAAAGAACGCCACGAAGATTCTCGAGGCGCTCCAGCGCGCCAAGACCGCGCCCCTCTCCCGCTGGATTCAGGCGCTGGCAATTGCCGACGTGGGCGAAGCCACCGCGAAACAACTTGCCGCCACGCACGATTCGCTGGAAGCCCTCGCCAAATCGGAGGTTCTTCGCGACATTCAGGACCTTGGCGCGAAGGAAGCCGACCGCGCCGAAATCAGTCCGCGCTCGCGCAAGAATCCTCCCAAGACAGAAGCTGAAAAGGCGGCCCGCGAAAAACGCGACGCCGAGCTTAAGGCCGGGATCACCGAAATCGAGTCACGGCTGGAGACGGGCGGCTTGAAAGCGAAGCTGGTGGAAGTCGGCCCGGTGGCGGCGGCCAGTGTGCTGGATTATTTCGCGTCGCCTGCCGGAAAGAAGATTCTTGGCCGCATCCGCGAACTGGGAATCAAACCAGCCAGCGAGAAAGTCAGTGTTGCTGCGACGGCGGTGGGGATCTTTGCCGGAAAGACTTTTGTGCTAACCGGCACGCTGCCGACGATGACCCGCGAGGAGGCGACGGCGAAGATTGAAGCGCAAGGCGGCAAAGTCACCGGCAGCGTGAGCAAGAAAACGGATTTTGTGCTGGCGGGCGCGGAAGCCGGTTCAAAGCTTGCCAAGGCGCAGGATTTGGGAATAATGATTCTCAGTGAGATGGAGTTCTTGAAAATGATTTGATCAACCCGAAGCAAGGACACAAATGAGATTGGTATCCGCTCACATAGCTTTTGTCGCCGGCTTGGTTTCCTGTCTCGCAATGCCTATTGCCAACGTGCGCGCTCAGTCACCGTCTTTCATTGGGGGACGCACGATCCAATTGACCATATCGAGCGGCAGCCCCCCTTTTGCCAGCAGCGGAGCATACCGCTTCCTCCCTTCAGCAACGGATAGCTCCTATGCCAGTGTTCCAATTGCAGGGCAGATTTCCGTAAGCTTCGGAACGCATACCTACGCCAAGACAGGCCCGAACACGGCACAACTGTCGTTTACAGACAGCATTGTTGGCACAACAACCGCAGACTGCACATTCAGCACGGAGAATTCTGGAACGTATGTTCTGAGCGGCGTTTCATTCCCTGGTAGCAGTCAAACAGGGACGTTCTTCCTCTATTCAGGAACGGCGCCAGTCTCCGTGGCAGGTCTCAACATCATTGTAACCGTAACCAGTGGCGCAGCGCCCTTCGCCACGAACGGTTACTTTCAGTTCCTTCCGTCGTTGTCTGGCACTGTTTACACGCTTATCGGGCGAATCGGAGTTGCCGATAGTTCAGGCACGTTCTATTACAATCAGAATTCCACCATGACAGGGATCATTTCATTTACCGATTCAATCTCAGGTGCGGGTTTCTCTTCGCAGTTGAGTTTCGATTCCGAAACCACCGGGACGGTTTTCCTGCGCCAAACGGTCGGCAGTGGATACCAGACCGGAACATTCGTGATTGCGCCTCCCGGCGCGGTGGTGGCGTGGGGAAATAATACTTACGGCCAGTCGGATGTGCCCGTTACAGCACAAAGCGGTGTGACAGCGATTGCGGCAGGAGTTTATCACTCTGTGGTATTGAAAAACGATGGCTCGGTGGTGGTGTGGGGGCGAAATGACTACGGCCAAACAAACGTGCCTGTCACGGCACAGAACGGGGTGAAGGCGATTGCGGCGGGATACAGCCACACCGTTGCTTTGAAAAGCAATGGCACTGTCGTGGCATGGGGATACAATGGTTTGGGCCAAACGAATGTTCCGACCGCCGCTCAAAGCGGGGTGGCGGCGATTGCGGCCGGAAATTATTATACCTTGGCCTTGAAAAGCAACGGCATGGTACTGGCGTGGGGTGGGAACACATACGGCGAATCAATCGTTCCAGCCGAAGCACAGAGTGGCGTGACTGCGGTTGCGGGAGCATGGACTCACACCGTAGCTGTGAAAACCAATGGCGCGGTGGTGGCGTGGGGAGCGGGCATCACGAACTCTGGGATTTTCCCGAACTATGGACAATCAATCGTGCCGGTCGTAGCACAGAGCGAAGTGACGGCGGTTGCAGCCGGAACTGCCCACACTGCCGCCTTGAAGATCAATGGCATGGTGGTCGCATGGGGAGCGGGCACAAACAACACGGGATTTACGCCATATACCGGCCAGTCAATCGTGCCTGTTGCGGCGCAGAACGGAGTAATGGCGGTTGCGGCGGGCTACTACTACACCCTCGCTTTGAAAACCAACGGTACGGTGATCGCGTGGGGAGCAAACGATTTCGGCCAGACAACCGTGCCTGTAGCGGCTCAGAACGGGGTGACGGCGATCTCAGCCAGATATAGCCACACCTTGGCACTCGTCGGTTCAGGGCTTCTGCAACCCGTCACGCTAAACGCAAGGCAAAGCGGAAACGAACTCGTCCTCTCATGGCCGACGACGGCTATCGGGTTTAAGCTGCAATCTGCCCTCAATTTGATGCCCGGTGCAGCTTGGCTTGATTTGACAAACGTGCCCGTGATCGTCGGGACGCAGTTCACGGTCTCCAATACCGCAACAGGCGGCAGCAAATTCTTTCGCTTGAAAAAACCGTAGCTGGCGTCGGACCGAATCGAGCGCAGCCAACAACCGCAAATGAAGAAAAGAAAATTGTGCGATGAAAAATAATCCACCCATGTTCGGGATGTACGTAAAACTCAACAAGACTGGGGAGATTGTCGAATGGAACAACTACAATCCTGTGACCCAAGAGCTTGAGGTAAAATTGAAGACGGGCGTTTCAATTGTTGGTCAACATGAAATTGTCAGGATCAGTGCGGATGAGGAACTTGAGTTTCTACGCTCAAAGGAAAAACCAAATTAGGACGCAGCTGCCTCGAATGCCATGGTCAGATCTGAATCCTTCAGCCATAAAGTTGTCGGCAGCATGAGCAAAAAGTGATTTCGCTCCTGCCCCTGAAAAAGCCGGTTCAAACTTTGAGCCCGTGTATCAACTATGTTTACTGAGCTCACCAAGCAATCGTTCGGCACTCATTCGGCACTCAAGACCGTTGAAAACTATATTTCTCAAAGCCCGACGCTTCGCTGTATCGTTCCAGATGTCATAAACCCGGATGATTTCAAGAGACTATTTTGGTCAGAAGTGGCGGGACGGACAACGGAGGACCGCGAACTGTTGGTAGGATTCACATGCCTCAAAAACGAATATGGTGTCCTGAGCCGAATTATTGAAACAAAGCTGGTTTTCAATTTAGATGCGACCGTTGGCGTCTTGAATCGCGAGAATTATCTGGTTCTTGCCATGTGTGCGCGATCCATAATGGAACACGCAGCTTCGTTAATCTATTTGAGGCATCAAACCGCGAAAATTTTAGCCGGTTTTCGCGACAGCAAGTCATTGCAGGATCTCAGCGGACGCATCAATAGTCTGCGCGATTTCTTCGGCAAATTCATGTATGGAACCAAATTTTTTGGAGACGACAACAAGAAGAAACTCGGACTAAACAACGCCATTCACATTAACGACATGCTGAAGTGCGGCGACACCCAAGCACCAGGAATGCGACGTAACTACGATTTTCTCTGTGACCTGGTTCATCCAAACTTTTTGAGCAACGCAATCGTGTTTTGTCCCGATACCGATGGGTGGTCTTTGGAACAGGACGAGGAATTTCAACGCAATGTAACCGTGTTGATCTTGAATACGATTGAGGGAACACTTCGGTATCTTGATTCACACACCACCGAGTTGTTTTGGACATTTCTTCACGATTGTGACCACTACTTTCGAAAATTCATGCAACCTGGAATTCTTCTTGAAGGCCTTTTTGAGGAAGCACCGTTCGCCTTCACAGGAGATGGATTGTCGAAAGTGACAGCGATTCAGTTCTCGGCGATTAGCATGAGGGATCATTTCCGCATGCTGGAGAAACTCATTGTTGACCGGCGTCTCGGCGGCCCAGGTACACCTGTTGCAAGCGAAGAAGCAGGCGGGTTCAATTTTTCTTGCCTCGAATTTCCGATGTACAAATTGTGGTTCAAGATTTCGAAGGAACTGGAATTTCATCGGAAGAGCGTGTTGAGATGAAGACAAGCCGCGCAAGCCTGTGCCTGCCTGAACAGTTACCAGCGAGGATGCCGCGTTGAATGAAATGATTAAATCAGTTCTCAAGCGACTTCTTGGCACCAGAAGCAAGGAGGTTGGACACCGGCAAGTTTTCCATCCTTCGCAGACGTGTTCCGAGTGCGGCTCGAAATTGATGCGCGCGGCTGGGAGGGACGAGTTACACGAGTCCCGAACTCAAGCTCAAGCTCACGCGAAAGATGAGGACTCGTGTAACTCGTCCCTCCGAATTGAGAACGCCGTCTGGCAATGCCCGAATCCCGATTGCCCCGCGCAGGTGCGGCGCGGTCTGGTGCATTGGTGCTCGCCGGAAACGATGGGCATCGCTGGTGGCAATGAGGTTCTCGTAACGCAACTCGTCAATAGCGGTCTGGTGCGCGACGTCGCGGAGCTTTACCGGCTCAAGTTCGCGGAGGTCGCCAGCCTCGAGCGCATGGGCGAGAAGTCCGCGAAGAACTTTATTGATGCCATCGCCGCCAGCAAAACGCGCGATGCGTGGCGGGTGCTTTACGGGTTGGACATTCTGCACGTCGGGGCGGGCGTGGCCAAATCGCTCGCGCGGCATTTTCCGACGCTCGACCACATTCTCGACGCGAGCACCGACCAGTTGACGGATGCCGGGGGTAGCAGCGAAGTCATCGCCAACAGCGTCGTGCAATGGTGGGGTGATCCGGTGAATCGCACGCTGGTCAAACGCTTGCGCAAAGCCGGTTTGAATTTCAAATCCGAACTTTACCAGCCAGCCATCCCCGGCGGGCCGGTAGCCGGCAAACCGACGACACTCCCCAACCGCCGAACTCGCGAAATTACGCCCAATACGCGCAGTTGATTTCCGGGAACAAATTGTCGCGACTTTCAACTTCACGCAGCCATTTTTCATCCACTTTTTTCTTCTTCAACTGATCGTAGAGGGCGATGAAGCGCAGCAAGTGGTCCTTCACGCGATTGCGCGCGTAATCGGGGCTGGTGCCGGCGCGCAAGATGAACGGCCAATCGCTGGATTGCGCCAGCAGCAACTCGCGCGCGGCCTGCCGCAGCGCGCGATGGATCAGCGGGGGCGGATCAAGAAACCGGCGTGCCAGCTCCGTCATCCGCTCCTGCGCGACCTGGAGGTGTGGATAAATCCACTCGTTTTTCTCGTTCAACCAGACGCGATAGTAGCCTTCCTCGCCCCAACTGGACGCGCCCGGCTTGGCGATCTGGTTGGTGGGATGCAGCCGCAGATAATCCTCGGGCGTGATGAGCAGGAAGGTTTTCTGGTCGTAATACGCCTTGCGCACGAAGTAATCGAAGAACTCGGGGCCTTCATACCACCAATGTCCGAACAACTCGGCGTCGTACGGCGCGAGCACCAACGGCGGGCGGTCCATGATGCCGGCGAGTCTTTTGATTTGCGCCAGGCGCGCGTTGAGAAAATGGCCCGCGTGTTCCGCCGCCGCGTTCAGCGCCACGTCGCGTTGATACGGTTGCTTGTCCGGCAGCCGGCCCGTAATGCGGAAATATTTCAGGCCGGTGAACCCACGATGTTCCGGGGACGGCAAATGCGCCTTCACGTAATCGAAGTCCAGGTCAAAGCCGATGTCGCGGTAGAAATCGCGGTAGCGCGCGTCGCCAGGGTAGCCCTCGTGTTTGCTCCAAACCTGGCGCGAGGAATCGAGGTCGCGACCGAACGCGGCGATGCCGTTGGGCGTGTAGATGGGCGCGAACACGCCGTAGCGCGGATATGGTTGCGCGTGCAGCAACCCGTGTGTGTCCATGATGAACCAGCGGAGGTTCGCATCCTGCAAATAATCCTCCACCCCCTCGAAATAGGCGCATTCCGGCAGCCAGATGCCGCGCGGGTCGCGACCGAAACAACTCCGATAATGGTCGCGTGCGGTGAGAATTTGCGCGCGGATGGTGGGCGGATGGCCGGCGAACAACGGCAGCAGTGCGTGCGTGGCCGCAGTGGTGATGATTTCCAGCAGGCCCAGGTCCTGGAATCTTTGGAATGCGCCGACGAGATTCCGCCCATAAGCCAGGTACGTGTCGCGGATGGTTGTGAACCGATGATGATACATCCACGCCAGTTCGTGGAACGCGCGGTCCCAATGCGTTCGGTGGATTTCCTTTTCCGCGAGCTCAATCAGCCCGCGCAGATGCCGCTCGTAACGGTCTTGCAGGAGCGGATCGAGCAGCATCGCGCAAAGCGTCGGGGAGAGGGTCAGCGTCAGCCGCGTCGCCATGCCGTCGCGCGCCCAGCCGTCCATGATCTGGAGGAGCGGCACATAGGTTTCGGTGATGGCTTCGAAGAGCCATGCCTCTTCCAAAAACTTTTCGTGCTCGGGATGGCGCACAAAGGGCAGGTGCGCGTGCAGAACGAGTGAAAGGTAGCCGTGCATTTAGAAAGGCAGAATGATGAATGATGAATGGCGAATGACGGCGCGCTTCATCGGCGGGCGTCAAACACTGTCAGGCGTCGGCGGTTTCAACGCCGGGTCTTGGGGATGCGTGCCCACGTCACCAAGCAATTCTGTTGTGCGGGTGACCTTCAGCTCCGCCGCGCGCCCATCCGTATCATCCGCCGAAACGGCCACCACGAACAAATCATACTGCCCGTCCGGCAACGAGAAGCGGTAGGTGAACGAACCGTCGGGGCGCAGTTTGATTTTCCGCCCGCCAATGGTCACGGACGCGTTCGGCTCGGTCGCTCCATAAACGATCAGTTCAGCATTAATGTTGAACCAAAACCCCTTGCCGCGCGGCTGCTCGCCACCGAACGGACTCGAGACGCTCGAAACGCCGCCTCCGGGCGAAGTGGGCAAACTGAGGGATGAAATTCCCCGCTCAAACTGCCGGCGGATCAGTTCCGTGATTTCCAGCGAGCCGATCCAAACGCGGCGCACCTGGTCCAGGTTGACGATTTCCGCCAGCGCGCGCGCTTGTTCTGGCGTCCACGGCGCAGTCGGCACGGCCAGGGCGCGCGGCAATTCGGGATGTCCCGCCCGGCGCAATTCTTCGACGGCCTGCGCCAGCGGGCGATGCTCCCGCACGGCTTGCGCCACGAGCGCGAGCAGTTGTTCGAACGGCAGGTCCACCGGAATCGTGGCGAACTCGGCGGTCGTTTCAGATGAAACCGTTTCCGGCGGCGTAAGCGTCGCGCCGGAGGTGGCGATGCTTGTCCATTTGCGACCCCTGCGGTAGAAGCCGATTTCCGCCGCGTATTTCGCCGCCGCGCGCTCGACGTTCGCGAACCAGTGGCGCGACTCCGGATGCACGTGAATTTCCGAAATCGGTCCGCCGCTCACCGCGCCGGCGTAAATCCGCAAAATCAAATGGCCGTCCACCGACTGCATATTGTAGCGCGCCTGTTGCTCGCGGGTCAGGTCCCAGTTTGCGTAGAGCCAGTGGGGGTCGCGCGCGGTGAGGTAGAGGCGCTTGGTGCCGTAGCCTTCGGGCAGTTCCGCGCGCTCCGACCCGAAATGTTGTTCGGGCGGCGTGGGGCCAAGTGCGAACTTTTCGCCCGGCCCGCTCGCGGTTGGCGGCGCGGGGTGGTCGCCTTCGAGAAGAATCGTCGGGATGGAAACCGTCGCCCGGCGCAGGGTGGGTTTCTTTTTGGTGACGCGCCGTGTTGTCGCGCGAACGCGCTTGGGCTTGGTGGCGGATTGGGTTTTGACGGTCGCGTTACGCGCCCGAGTTGGACGCGGGGTGGTCGCGGTCTTTTTGTGTTTGGCAGAGGCCCTCGTTGTTTTCATAAACGCTCGATTTGCGCCGTGCTGTTAGTCGAAGTTCACCGGCGGCAACACTAGGGCGGGGCGGGCGAAGCGGAAAGCTTAAAGTTAAAAGCTCGAAAGACGCGAAATCCGTGAACTCCCGGCCTTGAGCGGGAATATCTTTGGTAAAAGTCCGCTTGCCAGTCGCGCCGCGGCGTGTTAATTCGCAGGTCACAAATGGCATGAGCCAGCCTTCCACCAACAACAAATCCCCCGCGAACGATTCGCGACCGCTGGTGTTCGCCGTGGACGACGAGCCAATGTTGCTCGAACTGGTCGCCTTGGTGCTCGAACCGTTGGGTTTCCGTGTGCGGACGTTTCGCGACCCCGACACGGCCATGCGCGCGTTCGGCCTTACCACCCCGCCGCCGGCCCTGATCGTGACCGACTACGCGATGCACACCATGAACGGCATGGATTTGATCCAGGCCTGTCGGCGCATCCATCCGCGCCAAAAGGTCATTCTCGTGAGCGGCACGGTGGACGAAACAATATACCGCAACGCCGAGTGCAAGCCGGACCGTTTCCTGGCCAAGCCGTATCAAGCCAAACAACTCGCCGATCTGGTCCGCGCTATTTTGGCGGAATAAAGCCGCCGGCGGCGTTCCGATTTTTTACTGGCCGGAAAAGGGTTCCTGTGATGAAATTCTTAACATTATGAAAAAACTCCTCTTTCGAATTCTCATCGGACTGGTGGTTTTGGCGATTCTGGTGGTCGTGGCCATCGGCTTGTTTCTTGACGGCGCCATAAAGAAAGGCGTGGAAACTGTCGGCCCGCAAATCGCCAAGGTGGACATCAAGCTGGACAGCGTAAACCTCTCGCTCCTGTCCGGTTCGGCGAAAATCAAGGGTTTGATTGTCGGCAACCCGGAGGGCTACAAAACGCCAAACGCCATCAGCGTCGGCAGTACCAGTGTTTCCGTCAGCCCCGCCTCGCTGCTCTCGGATAAGATTGTCGTCCGCTCCATTCGCATCGAATCACCGCAAATCACCTATGAACTCGGACCGGGTGGAAACAACCTGAAAAAGATTCAATCAAACGTCGATGCGACCGCGAGCGATAGCGGTGACCAGGCTGCCACAAAGAACGAAAAGCCCGGCAAGAAACTTCAAGTGGACGACGTTGTTATCACCGGCGGCAAGGTAACGTTGGGAGTCGCCGCGCTCGGGGGAAAAGTCGTCACTGCGCCATTGCTGGAAATCCATTTCACCAACCTGGGCCAAGGACCCGAAGGCATCACGGCTGGAGATCTCAGCAAGCGGATTTTCAGCGAGATTACGGAAGGCTCACTCAAGGCTGTGGCCGGCGCGGCAACCGACATCGGCAAAGGTGCGGTGAACGAGGCGACGAAGGACATCGGCAAGACGACCAAGGGCCTCACCGATATTTTCAAGAAGAAGAAATAACCGCGCTGGAATTTCCGGCTCGCTTTTTTCTTCTGCGCGGCGGCCTGCTCGCGCCGGGCAAAAAGAATTTCATTTTCATCGGGCGCGGAGCCGTCAACATGGGGGGCCGGTATTTTTTATGAACCTGGACGAAGCCCAACGACAGAAAGTCGCCGCTTGGATTGCGGATGGACTCAAACTTTCCGAAATCCAGAAGCGGCTCGCGTCGGAACTCGGCGTGAAGCTGACCTACATGGAAGTGCGCCTGCTGGTGGATGACCTGAAACTCACGCCGAAAGACCCGGAGCGACCGAAACCCGCCGAGTTGCCCGCCGCGCCCGCGGGGCCCGGTCCAACACAAGCTGCGGGCGGCGTGTCCGTGAGCGTGGCCGAAATTGCGCGGCCCGGCGCCATGGCCAGCGGCCAGGTAACTTTCAGCGACGGCCAGCAGGCCGAATGGTATCTGGACCAGACGGGCCGCCTCGGCGTCATTCCCAAACAACAAGGTTACAAGCCGACCGCCGCCGACGTGCAACAATTTCAAATGGCCCTCGAACGCGAGATGGCCAAGATGGGATTCTAGGATGTCGTTGAGCTTGGAGCTTCCCTTGAGCTTTGAGTCTTCGTGTCTTTGAGCTTCCGCGCGCGGGGTAGTGGCTCAATCTGATTTGCCCGCCGTTGTTCCCGGAGCGCGAGTTGTCCCAACTCGCAGCGGGCCAGTCAAATCCAGCCGCTGCGGATTGAGGACAATCCGCGCTCCGAATGAAATTGAGCCACTGCCGCGCGCGCCGGTTCGTTGACACCCCGTGCGGCGGTTGTTACCGTCCGGCCTCCGAAACCGGCGATGGACTACAAAAACACACTCAACCTGCCGCGCACCGACTTTCCCATGAAAGCCGACCTGGTGTCGCGCGAACCGGAGCGCCTCAAGCAATGGCAGGCCACCGGCTTGTATGAAAAAATTCAGGTCGCCCGCGCCGCCGCGCCCAAGTTCGTCCTGCACGACGGCCCGCCCTTCGCCAACGGCGATGTTCACATCGGCACGGCGCTGAACAAGATTCTCAAGGACATCATCATCAAATACAAAACGCTCCGCGGCTTCAACGCGCCCTACATTCCCGGCTGGGATTGCCACGGGCTGCCGATTGAATTCAAGGTCTCGCAGGAGCTGCGCAAAGCCGCTGGTAGTGGGGCTGGTAAGGCTAGTGGGGCAGGCGTCCCGCCTGCCACCAGTCCCGCGGGCGTCTCGCCTGCGGACAAATCGTTCGACCCCGCCACGATCCGCAAAGCCTGCGATGCCTACGCCCGCAAATATATTGATATCCAGCGCACCCAATTCAAACGCCTCGGCGTGCTCGGCGATTGGGAAAATCCCTACCTCACGCTGAACAAGGAATACGAAGCCGACGAATTGCGCCTCTTCGCCGACATCGTGGAGAAGGGCTTCGTTTATCGCGGCAAAAAGCCGGTGTATTGGAGCATCCCGTGCCGCACGGCGCTCGCGGAAGCCGAGGTCGAATACAACGACCACGTCAGCCAAAGCGTGTTCGTGAAATTTCCCGTTGTGGGCCGGCCCGGCGTGAACATCGTCATCTGGACAACGACGCCGTGGACGTTGCCGGCGAATCTCGCCGTGGCCTACAACTCCACGTTCAGCTACTCGCTCGTGCAGGTGGGCGAGGAACAATTCATCGTTTCGGCGATGCTGCTCTCGGCGGTGGCGGAGAAATGCGGCTGGCAGGATTACCAGATCGTCCGCAGTCTCGACGGCGAACATCTGGCGCAACTCGAGTTTCAACATCCGTTCTGCAATCGCACCGGGAAGCTTTTTGCAGGCGACCACTTTGTCACGAACGACACGGGCACAGGTTTCGTTCACATCGCGCCCGGCCACGGCTTGGACGACTACAATCTCGGCCGGCAAAACGGTCTGCCGATTTACTCGCCGGTGAACGACGATGGCGCGTTCGCCCACACGAATGACCTGCCCGTCGAACAACAGATGCCCGCCGAGATGCTCGG
>JALOTT010000221.1 GCA_025457745.1 Verrucomicrobiota bacterium | reverse complement strand
GCTCAAGAAGGCGATGGCGATGCAGCCGCTCGATCTGCCCGGTGGCAAAAAGAAATCGCCCCAGGAACAAGTCCGCGACGAGGTAATGAAATCCGGCTTGCGCGGTCGCGGCGGGGCGGGATTCTCCTGCGGCCTCAAATGGAGCTTTGTGGACCGCCGCAGCGGCAAGCCGATTTATCTCATCTGCAACGCCGACGAATCCGAGCCGGGCACGTTCAAGGACCGCCAGATCATCCACAAAGACCCGCATCAGTTGATCGAGGGCATGATCATTTCGTGCTTCGCGAACGACGTGAAGCTCGCCTATATCTACATCCGTGGTGAAATGCCCAAGGGCGCGAAGCTGCTGAACAAGGCGCTGAATGAGGCGCGGGCGAAGAATTTTCTCGGCAAGAACATCCTCAGCAGCGGCTACGATCTGGAGATTCACGTGCATCGTGGCGCGGGGGCTTACATTTGCGGCGAGGAAACCGGCCTGATCGAATCGCTCGAAGGCAAGCGACCGTATCCGCGCATCAAGCCACCGTATTTCCCGGCGGTGTTGGGCCTCTACCTGTGCCCGACCATCGTCAACAACGTCGAGACGCTCTGCGCCGTGAAGCACATCGTCGCGATGGGTGGCGCGGAATACGCCAGGCTCGGCACACCGAACAATACCGGCACGCGCATCGTCAGCCTCAGCGGCCAGGTGAAGCGCCCCGGGTATTACGAGGTCGAGACCGGCAAAGTTACGATGCGCGAGTTGATTTATGATCCCGCGTTCGGCGGCGGCCTGCGGGACGGGCGAAAGTTGAAGGCCGTCGTCCCCGGCGGGGTTTCGGCCAAGGTGTTCAAAGCGGGCGAAAAGGTGAAGCTGAAGCGGAGGGGACTCGACGGAAAGGAAACTGAGCAGGAAGTGGAGGTGTTGGACCTTCCTTACGACTTCGACAGCCTGATTGCCGCGGGGAGCATGTCCGGCTCCGCGGCCATCATCGTGCTTGATGACTCGGCGGACATCGTCGAGGCACTGGCCAACATCAGTGAGTTCTTCGCGCACGAAAGTTGCGGCCAATGCACGCCCTGCCGCGAAGGCTCGCTCTGGATGAGCAAGGCCCTGCATCGCCTCACGCACGGCGAAGGCCGCAAAGCGGACGCCGATTACCTGATCAAGATCGCCGACAACATTCCCGGCGGCCGAACGATTTGCGCGTTCGGTGAAGCCTGCTCGTGGCCGGTGCAAAGTTTCGTGGCGAAGTACAAAGACGAATTCGTCGCCAAGGGCACGGCGGATGAAGCGGAGCGTGCAAAAGGAAAAGCCGCGCCCACAAAGGAAATAGAATTAGCCGCCGCACATTGAATCGCCATGCCGAAGCTTTATGAATACTTTGGGTTGGTGGTGTTCTTCTACACGAATGAACATGAGCCGATCCAGGTGCATGGCGAATTTCAGAACGGTTACGCCAGGGCGGAAATATTTTTGAAGGACGGCAAAATCATCCGCATTGTGTTCTCGAAGGTGAGCGGAAAACGCCCGTTGCCGGGAAACAAAATGAAGGATTTCAGAACATTGGTGAACGCCAAGGCTGATGATATTGTCTGCCGGTGGATTGAGTATTTTGTTTTCAAGAAGCACACCAAGCCTGAAATCATCACGCGAAAAATCAAATGAAAACGCGGACGGTAAAATATTTGGAAATCGTCCAGGCCGAATACGTTTCCGGCTACAAGATTCGTCTGGCGTTCAACGACGGGATGATTCGCGTCATGGACTTCGAGCCGTTTCTGCGCAAAGCCTTGAACCCCGACATCACAAAATACCGGCAGCTTCGGAATTTCAAAAAATTCCATCTGCACTTCGGCGATCTGATGTGGGGAGATTTTGACATGATTTTCCCGATCACCGATTTACATCACGGGACGATTCTCAAAGGGGAAGAACCCACTCCGCCTCATCTTGTTCTAAGCGAAACAGCTTGGCCTGCCACATCGGTTTCAGAGCGGAAAACCAAACCAGTTTCCTATAAGAAATCGAAGTCGAGAGAAGTCTGACACACGATGTCAACCGCAGCCGCAACCGAAACCAAGCCCGCGCCGCCCGCGATCGAGAAGATCAAGGTCAAGGTGGACGGACGCGAGATTGAAGTGCCGCGCCTCACGGCGGATTGGTCGGGCAAGCTGGCGCCCACGACGATGATTCAGGCTTGCGAGGCGGCCAAGGTGGACGTGCCGCATTATTGCTATCATCCGAAGCTTCCGATCGCCGGCAACTGCCGCATGTGTTTGGTCGAGTTCGGCACGCCTGCGCTCGGCCCGGATCGCAAGCCGGTGATGAATCCCGACGGCACGCCGAAGATCGCCAAGTCGCCGCGCCCGGCCATCGCCTGCGCGACGCCAATTTCGCCCGGCATAGAAATTTACACGAACACGCCCACGGTGAAGGCGATGCGCGAGGGCGTCCTCGAATCGCTGCTCATCAATCACCCGCTCGATTGCTCGATCTGCGACCAAGCCGGCGAATGCAAGCTCCAGGAATATTCCGCGGACTACGGCCAGAGCGCGAGCCGCTTCGTAGAGCCAAAGGTTCACAAGCCCAAGGCAGTTGATCTCGGCCCGCGCATTATGCTCGACGCCGAGCGTTGCATTCTTTGCACGCGCTGCATCCGTTTCACACGCGACGTCGCGGGGGACGACGCGCTGGGCGTCATCAATCGCGGCAGTTACAGCACGCTCACCGGCTATCCCGGCAGACCGTTTGACAACAATTACACGCTCAACACGGTGGACATCTGCCCCGTGGGGGCGTTGACGTCCAAAGATTTCCGTTTCCAGATGCGCGTGTGGTTCTTGAAGGAGACCAAAAGCGTCTGCACGAGCTGCGCCACAGGCTGTAACATCCTCATCAGTTCGCGCGCGGAAAAGATTTATCGCTACACGCCGCGCGAAAACAACGCGGTCAACGGCCCGTGGATGTGCGATCATGGTCGGCTAAATTACAAGTGGATTCATCGCGAGGACCGGCTGAAGGACGTGCTTGTGCGTGATGTAGGACAGGCGTCGCGCCTGTCTCCATCTCAAGAGAGGTTAGACACAGGCGCGACGCCTGTCCTACGCAAGACGACATGGACCGCCGCGCTTTCGGAGATAGCAGAGAAACTAAAGAGCGCATCGCAAGGTTCAGTGGCCATCATCGCCTCGGCGCGGCAGACGAACGAAGAGCTTTGGTTGTTGAGCAAGCTCAAGGCGAAGCTGGGTGCGATGAGTGATTCCATTCCGCGCCTTGGCAAAGCCGACAAAATTCTGGTTGATGAGGACAAGAATCCCAATACCAATGGCGCGCGGCTCACGGGAATTTGCTTTACGGAAGCCGGCATCAATTTGTCGAAGATCGCCAGCGGCATCGCACGCGGCGAAATCAAAACCCTGATCGTTTTTGGGGAAGACATCTTGAAGCACGCCGTGAGCGCGAAAGCATTGTGGGAAAAAGAACTCGTCAGCGAGGTGGTCGAAGAACACGCCATCACGGCGGAATTGCTGAGCAAACTGGATACGCTCATCGTCAGCGACATCCTGCCAAATGAAACCACGAAGCTCGCGCATTACGTTTTGCCCGGCTGCGCGCATGCCGAAAAGCGCGGCACGTTCACGAACACCAACGGCCGCGTCCAGAAATTCATGAAGGCCATCGAACCGCCCGGCGACGCGCGCGCGGAATGGGATTTCCTGCACGACCTGGTTTACAACGTTACCGGCAAGAATGGCTTCCTGACCATCGAAGGTTTGTTCGACGAAATGGCGAAGGACGTTCCGGCCTTCAGCGGCCTGACGTGGGCCGGCCTCGGTGATGCAGGCGTGACGGTGAATATTTGATCATGTTCGTAGCAGCCGACGTGAGTCGGCTCCGACTTAAAGAATGAGCGGACTAATGTCCGCTGCTACGGAGTTGAAGATTTGAAATGACTGATTGGCTGAACAACTTGAATCCGACGACGCAATTCGCGCTCTTCACGGGGGTGAAGGTAATCGGCGCGTTCTCCGTGATGATGTTCATGGTGGCGTATGTCGTGCTCGTCGAACGCCGCGTGTGCGCGTTCATCCAAGATCGCCTCGGGCCAAATCGCTGCGGCCCGTTCGGCCTGTTGCAGCCCGCCGCTGACGCGGTGAAGGCGTTCTTCAAGGAAGAGATGACCCCGGCGCATGTCCGGAAGGTGTTCTACGTCCTGGCGCCCATGATTTCCCTGATTCCCGCCGTGCTGAATCTGGCCGTGATCCCGTTCGGCTCGACGCTCGGCAACGCAAAGAATCCGATGGTGCTGGCGGATTTGAATGTCGGAATTCTCTACACGTTTGGCATCGTGTCGCTGGGCGTTTACAGCATTGTTTTGGCGGGCTATGCGGCGAACTCGAAATATCCTTTCCTCGGCGGCATTCGATCCACGGCACAAATGATTTCGTACGAAATCTCAATGGGCATGAGTGTCATTCCCATTTTCCTGTGCGTCGGCAGTCTTAACTTGAGCGACGTCATTTCCAGTCAAGCGGGAAGGCTCGATGGTTGGGGATGGCTGCCCCACTGGCTGGTTCTGCCGAATTGGTTTGTCTTCCAAAGCCCGATGACGCTGCTCGCGTTTATGATTTTCCTGGGTGCGGCGTTTGCGGAAACAAACCGCACACCGTTTGACCTGCCCGAGGCTGAGCAGGAACTGGTCGGCGGTTACAACGTGGAATACAGCTCGATCAAGTTCGCACTGTTTTTTATGGGCGAATACGCCAACATGATTCTCGTGTCGGCCATGATGGTGACGCTGTTCTTCGGCGGCTGGACGTTGCCGTGGTTCGGTCTCGACCAGCCCGCAGCGACGTTGCTGGGCGGCGTGCTGCACATCGGGGTGTTTCTGGCCAAGGTTTTTCTGTTTCTGGTCCTGTTTGTCTGGGTGCGCTGGATGTGGCCGCGCTTCCGGTATGATCAGTTGATGGATCTGGGCTGGAGAAGGTTCATTCCGATTGCGCTGGCGAACATTGTAGTGACAGCGGCGTGGTTGTGGTGGAAAAGCGGGAAATGAGAGCAATGGCCAACAAGCATATCAGCATTGTAATTTGTGTCAGCAGCCGCATGACAGTTGTTTGTTCTTGCCGCATCTCATTAACACCTCGCTTTACCGAGGTGTTACAAGCGATGTGCGAACGAAAAACTGTTTCAACAGTTTTTCGCGTGGCAGAAGGGCACGCCCAATGAATCAGGCCTATGTCACTCCATTCCTATTCCCGCGTCTGGCTGCACATCGTGTGGGCCACGCTGGAGAGGCGGTCGTTGTTGGACAAAGCCGCCGCGGCAAAACTCTCGGCCTGGCTTCACGACTATGCCAAGCAGAAGGGTATTTACATGAAAATCAACTTCGTGAATCCCGATCACGTTCACGCGTTGATAGATCTGCCGACAAACCTCTGCATCGAGGATATGATGCAGTTGTTCAAGGGCGGCTCGGCTCATTGGATCAACGAGCAGAATCTGGTTGCGGGCAAGTTTGGCTGGGGGCGCGGCTACGGCGTGTTTTCGGTTTCGGAGTCCGTCGTTTCGGAAGTCTGCGCTTACATTGCGCATCAAGAAGAGCATCATCGCCGGCGGAACTTTGCGGAGGAGTTGAAGTTGTTCGTCGCGCGCTACGGACTGGAATGGCGAAAGGACAGGGAATGAAACTGTTGAAACAGTTTCACTCCTCGCGTGCCGCCCACACCTCGCTAAAGCGAGGTGTTAATGAAAGTCGGACTTTGTCACTTGGTGGTGAATCGAAATGATCGTCAAACGCAAACCCTTGAATCTGTTCGAGCGGCTTTACCTGCCGGCCATCATCGGCGGGTTCAAGGTCACGTTGCGCCACTTCTTCAAGAAGAAGGTGACGATGCAGTATCCCGAGGAGAAATGGGTCGTGCCCGAGGGTTACCGCGGCGCGCCGTATCTGGTGAAGGACCAGGAGGGCAACACCAAGTGCGTGAGTTGTCAGCTTTGCGAGTTCGTCTGCCCGCCCAAGGCCATCAAGATCATTCCGCCCGGCGCGGCGGGCCAGCTCGCGGATCGTCCGAACGCGGAGAAGATGCCAAAGGAATTCGAGATCAACATGCTGCGGTGCATTTTCTGCGGCTTCTGCCAGGAAGTCTGCCCCGAGGAGGCGATCTTCCTGCAAAAGGATTATTCGCTCACCGGCACGAGCCGCGCGGAGATGATTTACGACAAAGAAAAGCTCCTCGCCCTGGGCGGCGTTCACGCGGGCGTTCAGAAATGGAAGCACAAAGCCGAAGAGGCGAAGGCGCAGGAAGGCTTCCCGGTGAAGGTTTGAAATGGACGGGACAATCCAATTCCTTAAAGCCGCGCTAACGCCGGTCACTGCTGTGACTGCGGTAATCGGTTGCTGGATTGCTATTCGCCAATACCAAATCAAGCAATTGGAACTGCGACTGGCTCGTCACGATAAATGTTACAGAGTCTATGCAGCTTTAAGGGATTTTATTTCTGCGGTAGTAAGCGAAAGAAGGATTTCAGTCGATACGGTAAGACAGTTCGATGTTGCAACCAACGAAGCGTCGTTCTTGTTTGGTGACGATATCTGCGAATATTTGGCCTTCGTTCGCCAGTGTACTGGTTCAGCGTG
>JALOTT010000220.1 GCA_025457745.1 Verrucomicrobiota bacterium | reverse complement strand
TCGCCATTACGCGCGATTCCTTTGCAAGGATGTCGAGCAAGTCCTTGATGATTTGGAGCAGGGCCTTGTATTCCTTGTCAATCTTGTCAATCTCCAGTCCGGTCAACTGATACAGGCGAAGGTTGAGAATTTCGTCAACCTGCCGTTCCGTGAGCGCATAACGTCCGCCGACCAACCGCGCCTCACTGCGGATGAGAACACCCCACTGCTCCACTTGTGCGCGCGTCCACTCGAATGCCAGCAGCTTCACTTTGGCTTCGTCCCGTGTTTTTGAACCGCGAATAATGGAGATGAACTCATCGAGGTTCGACAGCGCGATGATGTAGCCTTCGAGCAATTCCGCGCGCTCCTCGGCCTTCTTCAATTCAAAGCGCGTGCGGCGCAAAATGACTTCGCGGCGATGCTCGATATAGCACTGGATGATTTCCTTGAGCTTGAGCGTCTTGGGGCGGCCCTGATCAATCGCCAGTGAATTGACGCTGAACGAAATCTCAAGCTGGGTATGCTTGAACAGGTTTGCGATGACGACCTTGGGCGCACCTTCACGCTTCAACTCGATCACGAGCCGGCAATGTTCGTCCGATTCGTTCCGCATCGCGGAGATTTCCGTGATGACCTTGTCGTTGACGAGCGCGGCAATCTGTTCTTCCAGGCCGGCACGATTGACGTTGAATGGAATCTCGGTGATGACGAGCTGTTCGCGGTTGCCTTTCATCTCCTCGACGCCGATTCGCCCGCGCAGCTTGATGCTGCCCTTGCCGGTGGTGAAATAATTCTTGATGCCTTCGACTCCGCAGATGAATCCGCCGGTCGGGAAGTCCGGTCCTTTGATGAACTTCATCAACTCCGGAATCGTGATCGTCGGCTTGTCAATTTGCGCGCAGATGCCGTCAATGACCTCGCCGAGGTTGTGCGGCGGCATGTTCGTGGCCATGCCGACGGCGATGCCCGTGCCGCCGTTGACTAGCAGGTTCGGAAACGCGGCGGGGAAAACGGTCGGCTCGGTGAGGCGCTCGTCGTAGTTCGGGACGAAATCCACCGTGTCCTTCTCCATGTCGGACATCAGCAACGCACCGAGATGCGTGAGCCGCGCCTCGGTATAACGCATCGCTGCCGGCGGATCGTTTTCGACGGAGCCGAAGTTGCCCTTGCCGTCCACCAGCCGTTCGCGCATCGCCCACGGCTGCGCCATGTGGACGAGTGTGGGATAAATCACCGCTTCGCCGTGCGGATGGTAATTGCCCGAGGTGTCACCACAGATTTTCGCGCACTTGATGTGCTTCCGCCCCGGGAACAGCGACAGGTTTTCCATCGCGTAAAGGATGCGCCGCTGCGAGGGCTTGAGGCCGTCGCGCACGTCGGGCAACGCGCGCGAGATGATCACGGACATCGAGTAGTCGAGGAACGAGTTCTTGATCTCGTCCGCGACGTTGATCTTGGAAATCTTCTCGCCCTGCGAGTAAGCGCCACCGCTCGGCTGCTGTTCCGGCGGCTGCGGCGGCTGATTGGATTCGGTTTCGTCTGGCATGTTGCTGATTCGGGAAAAGTTATTGCGCGCGATTACACGTCGAGGTTGCGAACGTTCAGCGCATTATCCTCGATGAATTGCCGGCGCGGTTCGACCTCGTCACCCATAAGGCGTACGAACATTTCCTCGGCCTCAACGGCGTCGGTGAGTTCGATGCGCAGGAGCTTGCGTTTGGCGGGTTTCATAGTGGTTTCGAAAAGTTCCTTCGCATCCATTTCGCCCAAGCCCTTGAAGCGATACATCTGGATGCCCTTCTTGCCGACGGTTTTCACACCGTTGAGGATTTCTGGAATCGAGAACAACGGCGACACCGTCGCCCGCTCGCCTTCACCCTCGGTAAGTTCAAACAGCGGCTTGTCTTGCGCCGTGTAATGATCCACCGCCAAACCTTTCCGCGAGAGTTTGCTTAACAGATCGGCCGTGGCCTTGCTTTCGAGATGCAAGTCGGAGACTTTCGCGCGACGCGTCGGGCCGTCCTTCCTACGCTCGACTTCCGTGTCCGTGCCGAAGAGGTCGGTGTTCGAGGCTTTGAATTCGTCCACTTCTTTGCTGTTGAGAAAATAATGAACGGCCTCATCGTTGCCATCGCGCACCTTGATCATGAATTGCGGCAGCGTCCCATCCTTCGCGCGTTTCTCGACATACTCGGCAAAATCTCCGCCGAGCCGCTTGATGTAGGTCGCGTGCTTGTCGAGTGATTCGAGCAGCGAAAGAATTTCCTCCAACTGCTTCGGGGTGAACTCGCGGCCGTCGGCGAGGTTCTTCAACTTCACTTCCTCCGTGCCGTTTTGCAGCAGGATGCGGTTGAGTTGAATGTCGTCGTCAATGTAGTCGGTCTTTTTTTTGCGCGTGATCGAGTAGAGCGGCGGCTGTGCGATATAAACGAACCCTTGCTTCACGAGCTGTGGCATCTGGCGATAGAAAAACGTCAGTAGCAACGTGCGGATGTGCGATCCGTCCACGTCGGCATCGGTCATGATGATGATTTTATGGTAGCGCAGTTTGTTCAGATCAAACGCCCCTTCCCCTTCGCCATCACCGATACCCGTGCCGATGGCCGTGATCATCGTGCGGATTTCATTATTCTGCAAAACCTTGTCCAGCCGCGCCTTCTCCACGTTGATGAGCTTGCCGCGAATCGGCAGAATGGCCTGGAATTTCCGGTCCCGGCCCTGCTTGGCAGAGCCACCGGCGGAATCACCCTCGACGATGTAAAGTTCGGTGTTTTCCGGATCGCGGTCCGAACAATCCGCCAGCTTGCCCGGCAAACCACCGCCCGTGAGCGCGGATTTGCGCACGGCTTCACGCGCCTTCCGCGCGGCTTCACGCGCGCGCGCGGCATTCAGGCCTTTGTCCACGATGCGTTTTGCGATCGGCGGATTCGCATCGAAATAACTCATCAAGCCCTCGTAGCTCACCGAACCAACGATGCGTTCCACTTCAGGGGAAAGCAGCTTTACCTTGGTCTGCGATTCAAACTTCGGATCGCTGTGCTTCACCGAAACCACCGCCGTCAGACCTTCGCGCACGTCATCGCCGGTGATCTGCGGGTCTTTCTCCTTCAGCAACTCGTTCGACTTCGCGTATTGATTAATCGCCCGCGTCACCGCGCTGCGGAAGCCGGAGAGATGCGCGCCGCCGTCAGGATTGTGAACCGTGTTGGTGTAACACAGCACCTGATCGTTGTAGCTGTCGTTGTATTGCATCACGACCTCGACGTGGACCTCGATATCCTTGTCGTCCAATTTTTCCCTGGACTCTTTGCGAAACGCGATGGGCTTCGCATGCAGCGGCTCCTTGTTCTTGTTGAGCTGCTTGACGAATTCTTCCGTGCCGTTCTTGTAATAAAACTTCTCCGGCTCGGCCGTGGTCTTGCGTTCGTCAGTAAAAATAATTTCCAAACCCGAATTCAAAAACGCCAGTTCGCGCAACCGCTGTGCGATGATGTCCGATTTGAACTCAATGGTTTCTCGAAAAATCTCCGTATCCGGCATGAACGTGATAAGAGTGCCGGTGTTCTTCGCTTTGCCAATGACTTCGAGCTTTTTCGTCGTTTTGCCGCGTTCAAACTCCATGTGATGGATTTCGCCGCCACGCGAAACCTCCACCTCGAACCATTCGCTCACGGCGTTGACGCACTTCGCGCCGACGCCGTGGGTGCCGCCGGAAAACTTGTAGCCCCCTTGGCCATATTTGCCACCCGAGTGCAACGTCGTCAGCACCATTTCGACGCCGGGGATTTTGTATTGCGGATGAATGTCCACCGGGATGCCGCGCCCGTTATCGCGGATTGAGATCGAGCCATCCACATGGATCGTTACATCAATCCGGTCACAATGACCGGCCAGATGTTCGTCCACGGAATTATCCAGCACCTCGCTCACGCAATGATGCAACGCCCGCTCGTCCGTGCCGCCGATATACATGCCGGGCTTCTTGCGCACGGCCTCGAGACCTTCGAGTTTTCCGAGTTGCGCCGAGCCGTAAACCGCTTTTACTGCCGTGCTGGCCAACGACATTTCTTCCACAGTATTCTCGCTAAGATTTGACATGATAAATCCACCGATAATATGGCGCTTCAGGCCACGAAATTCCGGTTCAAAATAGTAGAAAATTCACGCGCTTCACACAATAGCTAAGTAGATTTCATTTAACCCAAAAAACACCATTCCTTGTGGCTTGCGCCTTGCCAGAGCCAGATATATTGGGGTCAGCGAAACCAGCGCGCACCGTCAATTTTGCCTGCGAATACGACTGGAAATCAGCCTGCTCAGGACTTGATATCGCGCACCTGAAATGCCGTGCTCCCCACCACAAACGCCGTTGCGCAGACCGCCACGAGGATGATCTCAGATTGAAGGATGCCCGGCCACGGAATCGGGTCTTGCAACACCAGCAGCCAGCACCGGAAATGGTGCGTGATAAACCAGTTGTCGAACCGGTCAAAAAACGGGATGCTTTCCATGACGAGGTTCACGAAGAGATAGGACAGTGCCACGATCGTTGCCGCGGCGGGCTTCATGTTGAAGCATGAAAGCATGAACGCAACGGAAAGAATGGCGCTTGCATTGACCGCGAGAAACACGTGCGCAAAGGCAAACCGTGCGGATCCTTCGCCCGCCGACAATACGCTGAACGCCTGGCCGGGCACGAACACGAATAGGCCCTTCCACGGAAACAGCAGACTCGCGAAACCCAGTGCCGTCACCCCCAGCACGAGCACGAGCGTGGCCGCGAATACCAACCCGGCCACCCATTTCACGAACAGCAACCGCACGCGCGAGATCGGGCGCGACAAAATCATCCGCAACGTGCCGTCCTCGTATTCCTTCGCGACGAAATCGCCACCGACGAGCGACGCGTAGAGCGGCATGAGCATAATGATTTGCGGCATGAGCATGACCACGGAGACGGTGAGCGCGGAAATAAATTCCGATGCGATATAGCCGTTGCCCGAAAGCAATCGCTCAAAGTCACTTTGCCAGCGCGTGAACTTGAACGTCAGCAGCATCAGCGTCTGCGCGGCCAAAAACGCGCCAAAGCCGATGTAGGTGCGCTTCTTGCCGAAGAGTTTCCAGAGTTCGTTGCGGAGGTGGTGGTAAAACATTTTCAAATTGGGAAACATCCAACCTCAAACATCCAACAACCAACGCCCAAGTGACCAACCCGGGGTGACCACCCCATTGAGTGTTCGAGGTTGGTTGTTGAATGTTGGAGGTTCATGGCTTTCCAGCGCGTTGCTCGTTCATCAAAGAAAGGTAAAAGCTTTCCAACGTCTCCGCCTCGCGCGCGATTTCAAACACCCCGATCCCCTGCCCCACCAGCTTGCGCACGACGGCGTCCGTGTCCACGCCCTCCACCAGCGCGATGTGTTGCCCGTCGCGCGCGTCTGAGATCAGCCCATCGCTCCTGAGCTTTGCCTCGGCTGCGGCAAAATCGCTCACACGCAAACGGACCCACTGATTGCGGCGCTTCGTTTCATCCAGCGGTCCTTCAAACACCTTGCGCCCCTGATTCAGGACCGCGATGCGCGTGCAAAGCTGTTCCACCTCGTTCAGCAAATGCGACGACAACAAAATCGTCAGACCCAGCTCGCGATGAAGCCGCGCAATGGTCTGGCGCATCTCCGCGATGCCCTCCGGGTCAAGCCCGCTGCCCGGTTCGTCAAGAATCAACAATTCCGGCCAGGGCAATAACGCCTGCGCCAATGCCAGTCGAGCCCTCATGCCATGTGAATATGTCTTCACCTTCGACTGTTCACGCCCCGTCAAACCCACCCGATCCACGACCTCGCGAATTCGCTCCTTCGAGGTGCGAGCGGTGTAATGGCTTAGGATCTCGAGGTTTCGCCAACCGCTGAGGTAATCATAAAACGCCGGCGTCTCAAAAATTGCGCCGACTTTTTTTAGCGCGCATGCGCGATGTCTGGTCACGTCATGTCCGCACACCTTCACCTCGCCGCTGGTAGGCCAAACCTGGCCCAGCATCATGCCGATGGCCGTACTCTTCCCCGCGCCGTTGTGACCAAGCAGTCCGAAGATTTCCCCGCGCGGCACGTTGAGGGTGAGATCGTTCACCGCCTTGCGCGGACCGAAGTTCTTGGTGACTTGCGTGAGGGAAATCATTTCTGCAGCGTCCCTTCGATGGCAAGAAGATTCCTGATGTGGCCGTCGGCGTAGAGATAATTCACCGCCTTGCTGGGCCCGCGTGCAGCGTGAAAACCTTCCTTGTCAAAGAACACCGGGATCGCGTGCGGATCGAAATGCATCCCGAACACGTTCAGATTATCCGCCTTCTGCCCGTTTAGCAGGCTGTTCCAAGCGTAGCTCGAACCCGTTTGCCCAAACAAATCCGCGCGGTCGGACGGACACCGTAGCACGTTGGTGTTGCCCAACTCGCTCGCCAGAACCTTGTCTGGACTCAGCAACGAATTTGTCGTCGGCTGATTCGTGCCGGTCGCAGCAGGTCTGTCGCGCATCACCGGCAGCAGATTGTTGTTCCCGTCCACATAAAGCTGCAACGCGATGCCCGTCTGCCGCAAATTGCTGATACACGCGGTGGCGCGACCGGCTTCCTTGGCCTTGCCGAGAGCCGGCATCAGCAGCGCCGCCAGAATCGCAATGATCGCGATGACAAC
>JALOTT010000219.1 GCA_025457745.1 Verrucomicrobiota bacterium | reverse complement strand
ACCATTTGTGAACGGCAGGGTGACACTCGAATCCTCTCTGAAGCCCGGACCATGATCGAAATAGAATTTGGCAGTCCCCCGGCCCTTATTGCACCGGATGCGGACTTCGATAAAATACCAGCCCCGGACTAGTTTTCTTTCTATGTCGGAAAGCAGAAACCATGGATTTTTCGTGTGGGCCCGCCACCTGAATCTCCCCTCACCCGAATTGGTCACACTGCCGCCTGGTTTTAACCCCATTAAATCGCCGTCAACTCCTCCGGTTTCCATTTGTTCTCGCGGATGATTGCTTGCACGCGACCACGCGCGTCCACCACAACAGTACGCAGATTGTGGCTGATGCTCTGGTCCTGGCCTTCGCGCCAGAATTGCTGGCCGAATTGTTCGGTGATCGCTGTGATGTCAATCAACTCGCCGGTCAGGAAACTCCAGTGTCGCTGATCGTAGTGATAGCGCTCGGCAAAAGCCTTGAGCCGTGGCGGCGTGTCCCATTCGGGATCGAAGGGAATTGTGAGCAGATGCCAGTTTGTCGGCGCGTTGGGCGTGGCGAGCAACTGCCGTTGCACCTGCTCGAAGTTGCTCGCCATAAGTGGGCAAAACGTCGGATACGGACAGCGCGTGAAAATGAACGTGATGGCCAGCGCCTGGCCGCGAAACTGGCTCAGACTCACCGGTTGGCCAAGTGGTTCGTGAAGTGATACTCCGGCAGTGGATCACCGATGTTCAGCGGCTCGACATCGCGCACGAAGCGGAACTGGCCGGTCGTCGGCAGCGTGTTTGTGCGCGACACGTTCAATCTTTTGACTTGGTCAATCCAACCGTCGGTGTGCGTCACCGTCATGCGGAACGTAACCGTGTCACCTGCCTCCAACCCGGCCAGTTCGTTCGTGTCGCGGACATCGAACGACATCGTCATCGCTTTCATGTAGCCGGGGATTTCTTCGTGCTTGATGCGGACTGTTTTTTCTTCTGGATGCAGTTCCATCACCGCGCCTTTCACTTGGAAGACCTGCTGGGTCGGCTGCGTCGGGGCGACGCTGGAAGCCAGAGTCGCCGTGCCGGAGATCTTTTTTTGCACGACGACGCGGCCAAAGCCAAGCCGGTTCCAAAAAGCAGAGCCCAACCACGCATATCGTGCGTGATGATGCTCCAAGCCACTTCCCGGGCAAGCTGCGCCCCGCAACCAAGCATCGCCCCGGAGCGCGGGCGGTCCCTCGCCCGCAGCGCACAGGTATGCCGGAAGACGCCCGGATTTTTCAACGGTCACCTGGCGGTCCACACGCTGCGACCGGGCACCGGTCGCGCTCCGTCGGGAGGCAGTGCGCAGATGCGTCCCAAGCCGCGCCCCGCAACCGTGCCGCCTTGCCTCCGCCACGAAACCGTGTTTAATCCCAGCGTCATGCCGACGCACGCATCGCCCAGCGCCGCTGTGCTCCGTTTTGATCTGCAACCTCTGCGTAGCTCCGCGTTGTCTGCGTCCACTGCGTTTAAATAGAATCCGTCCGATATGCGCGCGTGCTGGAACAAACTTAAGAAGCTGGCGTTGGATGAAGTTGAGGCCACGCTCGGCGAGTTGCCCCCACCGTTGCGCGAACGGGCGCGGCAATTGCCCGTCACTTTCGAACGCATTCCCAACGCCGATCTGCAAGCCGACGGCATTGCTCCGGACACACTCGGCCTATTCAACGGCCCGGAGTTTGCCGAGGAAGGTGACGTGCCTATGCCGCCGCAGATCGTTTTGTTTCTGGAAAACCTTTGGGACTTTGCGGAAGGCGACGAGAACGTTTTCTGCGATGAAGTCCACACGACTTTGCTGCACGAACTCGGACATTATCTCGGACTGGACGAGGATGGCCTGACCGAGCGCGGGTTGGATTAAGCAGCCCGTTGCGCCCGCCGGTGCGGGGTCTCAATCTCGACCTTCCACGCGGCGAACATTGCGCGAGACGTTGAAACGTGAAACGGTAAATCGTTACAACGGAGCGGAACTCAATTCCTGGCTGCGTTTCAACGTTGTAACGCTTCAGCGGTTCAACGAAATTGGTGGCGATGTCTGACACGCTGGTCGTCAATGAAATCTATCTGAGCTTGCAGGGTGAAAGCACCCTTGCCGGGCTGCCGTGCGTGTTCGTGCGGCTGACGGGGTGCAACCTGCGTTGCTCGTATTGCGACACGGCGTATGCGTTCACGGAGGGGAAGCCAATGGCGGTCGCAGACGTACGGGCGGAGGTCTTGAAACTGGCGACACCATTCGGAGTGCCAAAGATAGATTACGACGAGCCAGGCTTTGCTCCGCCAAAGGTCTGGCGGTGGCCGCTCGTCGAACTCACCGGCGGCGAACCTTTGCGGCAAACGAACGCGCTCCCACTAATGAAACAGCTTTGCGACGATGGGTTCACCGTGCTCGTGGAAACCAGCGGCGCGCTGGATATTTCGCCGGTTGGTCCGCGCGTGCGGCGCATCATGGATTTGAAATGCCCCAGCAGCGGCGAGGTCGCGCGCAATCGCTGGGAGAATCTCGCGCACCTGAAGGCCACGGATGAAATCAAGTTTGTCATCGGCACGGTCGAGGACTACGAGTGGGCAAAGCAACAAATCGCCACGCACAAACTGGATGCCCTTTGTCCGTTGCTCATGTCCTGGATGCAACCGCTCGCACCGGAACAACAGGACAAGTCGTTGAAGAAAGTCCCGGCGGGCCAGACACCGATTTCGCGGCGCGACTTGGCTGAGAGAATCATTGCCGATGCGCTGCCGGTGCGCTTCCAAGCGCAGTTGCACAAAATCATCTGGCCACCGGAACAGCGGAGGGTTTGAAACCACGAATGGACACCAATAAACACGAATTCGAAGACTGCCTGGCGCGAATTTCACGAATTGGCGCCAATTCAGAACTGATTCGCGTTAATTCGCGCGATTCGCGTCAAGCCTTTGCCTCCTTCATTCGTGTTCATTCGTGTTCATTCGTGGTTGGAATCAAATGACCACCCTACAAACACTCGACCTGCTGCGCGCTTACGAATCGCGCAACGTCACGTTCATGGAAGCGGACGGCTCGTGGCCCATCGTCTGGGAACGAGCGAGGGGCGTTCACGTTTGGGATGCGGATGGCAAAAAGTATCTCGACCTGACGGCGGCGTTCGGTGTGGCGGCGTGTGGCCATGCGAATCCCAAAGTGGTTCGCGCCGGCCAAACGCAGTTGGCGAAGTTGCTTCACGCCATGGGCGATGTGCATCCGCACGGACTCAAAGCCCGGCTGGCGCGCGAGTTGAGCCGGATCACCTTTGAGCGATGGAACAAGACGTTGAAGCGTCCAAGCGTTGAAGCGTTAACCCTTTCGCCGATTCAACGGTTCAACGATTCAATAATTCAACGCGCCAAGACCATCTTTTGCAATTCCGGCTTTGAAGCGGTCGAAGCTGCGCTCAAGACGGCGATGCTCGCGACCGGCAAACCCGGGGTGATCGCGTTTGAGGGCGCGTATCACGGACTCGGCTACGGCGTCCTGAACACCACGCATCGCGATCACTTCCGTGAACCCTTCCGTTTGCAACTCGGCGAGTTCGGGCACTTCGTTCCGTTTCCCGGCGCAGGACAGGCGTCGCGCCTGTCTCCATTTCATGGGAAAAACGTGCGGGACAGGCGCGACGCCTGTCCTACGCTGCGAGCCATCGAGACCTGTGTCCAATCGCTGCTGCGCCGCGAAAAGATCGGGGCCATTCTGGTTGAGCCGATTCAGGCGCGCGGCGGCATCAACATTCCGTCGCCGGGATTTCTGCCACTGCTTCGGCGGCTTTGCGATGAACACAAAGTGCTGCTGATTCTGGACGAAATTTACACGGGTTTTGGCCGCACGGGAAAATGGTTTGCCTGCGAACACAGCGGCGTGGTGCCGGACCTGATTTGTCTCGGCAAAGCACTGACGGGCGGCTTTCCGCTTTCCGCCTGCGTCGGTCGCGCGGGGGTAATGGACGCCGCGTGGCCGCCCTCCAGCGGCGAGGCGATCCACACGAGCACATTTCTGGGCCACCCGGTCGGCTGCGTGATGGCGCTGGCGCAAATCGTCGAACTTCAGCGGCTCAAACTCATCGGGCGCAGCGCGCGGTTGGGCGAGTTTCTGCGGGAACAGCTTCAATCGGCAATCGGCAACCTGTCGCGACCGTGCGCGAGCACGGCGGGTCGGCAATTGGCGATGTCGGTGCGCGGGGTTGGGTTGATGGCGGGACTTGAGTTACGCAAGCCGGATGGCTCGCCTGCCACGGAAGAAGCGCTGCGGGCAATCAAAGCCATGTTGCCTCGCGGTTACATTCTGTTGCCGGAGGGCGAACACAGCAACGTCATCAGCTTCACACCGCCACTTACGATCACCGAGACGCAACTGGCCGCGACTGTGAACGAATTGAAAAACATTTTAATCACGGATGGACACGGATGAACACGGATGAAATGCAAACTCGTTCGGAGTTGCGCCTTCAGGCGGCAGGCCGTCGTCAATGGTTCGAACCGCCTAAAGGCGGAACTCCGAACCCTGCTTCTGAAATCCGTGTCCATCCGTGTTCATCCGTGGTTTCAATTCTTCTCCGATGAAGCTCTCCGAAATGCGCGAAGTGTTGGCAGTGCGAGGGATTCATCTCACGAAATCCCTCGGTCAAAATTTTCTCCACGACGGCAATCAGCTGCGACGTATTGTCGAGGCGGCGGAACTCACGAAAGCGGACAAGGTATTGGAAATCGGGCCGGGGCTGGGACCGCTCACGGAATTGCTTTTGGAGAACGCGGGTGAGGTTTTGGCGATTGAGAAAGACGCGCGGTTGGTGGAAGTGTTGCGGGAGCGATTTGATGTAGGACAGGCGTCGCGCCTGTCTCCAGGTTCGGGAAAATCAGAAACAGGCGCGACGCCTGTCCTACGCTTGTTGCACGACGACGCGCTGGGATTCATCCGGCGCGAGCCGCGCGATTGGAGCGATTGGAAGCTCGTGGCGAATCTGCCCTACTCGGTGGCGTCGCCGATTCTGGTGGAATTGGCGCAGGCCGCCAAGCGTCCGGAGCGGATGGTTGTGACGCTGCAACTGGAAGTCGCGCGGCGCCTGATGGCCAGCGCGGACGACGAAAATTACGGCGTGCTCACGTTGCTGGTGCAACTTGATTATGAGCCGCGTGCCTGGTTCAAGATTCCGGCCAGTTGCTTTTTTCCCGCACCGGACGTGGATTCAGCTTGTGTGGTGTTAGTGCGACGAGCGCAACCATTGCTCGCCGACGGGCATCGTGAAACGTTCGTGAAAATCGTGAAGCGCGCATTTTCGCAACGGCGGAAGATGATGATGAAGTTGATCAAGCTGGATTGGCCCGAAGACCGGTTGACCGCGGCGTTTGCTCAACTCGGAATCGCGCCACAGACACGGGCGGAGGCGGTTGGCCTCGAATTGTTTGCGCGCCTCGCTCAAATCCTGAATTCTCCGACCGGACAACCCTGAACCCTGATGGCAGAAATCTTCGTCAGCACGGATGTGGAAGCCGACGGCCCGATTCCGGGACCAAACTCCATGTTGAGCTTCGGTTCAGCGGCTTATCGTGCGGACAAAACGTTGGTCGCTACCTTCACTGCGAATCTCGAAACATTGCCCGGGGCAGTGGGTGCGCCGGACACGATGGCGTGGTGGCAAACCCAACCGGACGCGTGGACCAAGTGCCGCGAAAATCCCGTATCACCGCAGACGGCGATGCGGAATTATCTCGCCTGGCTCAAGCAACTGCCGGGCAACCCCGTGTTCGTCGCCTATCCGGCAGCTTACGATTTTCTATTTGTCTATTGGTATCTCATCAAGTTCACCGGCGAGAGTCCGTTCTCTCATTCCGCGCTGGACATCAAGACCTATGCGATGGCCCTGCTGCGACGTGGTTATCGTGATTCCACCAAGAGCAACATGCCCAAGCGCTGGTTTGACGAACTACCGCACACCCACCGCGCGCTCGACGATGCCATTGAGCAGGGCGCGCTTTTCTGCAACATGCTGGCGGAAAATCTGAAAGGGCCGCCCAAATGAGCGAAGAAATCTTCGATGTCGTCAACGAGCGCGACGAGGTGATTGATCGCAAGCCGCGCCGCGAGGTGCATCGGCTGGGACTGCTGCATCGCGCAACGCACGTGCTTGTTTTTAACTCGCGCGGCGAGGTTTTTCTCCAGAAGCGTTCGATGAAGAAGGACCGCCAACCCGGCGTGTGGGATTCGTCGGCATCCGGCCACGTGGATTCGGGTGAAGACTACGACACGTCCGCAGCGCGTGAGTTGCGTGAAGAAATCGGGCTAAGCGTGACCCACCCGTTGGAACGCCTGTTTAAGATTGACGCGTGCGAAGCGACGGATGGGGAGTTCGTGTGGGTTTATCGCTGCCATCACGATGGGCCTTTTGAACTGAACCCGGACGAAATTGACCGTGGCGACTGGTTCGCGCCGGAGAAGGTCACGCGCTGGATGACTGAACGTCCGCAGGATTTCGCGAGTGCATTACTATTCATCTGGCGGAGTCTATCGCTGTAGGACAGGCGTCGCGCCTGTTCTCTGATTCTTTGGATTGAAAACAGAGAAGCACGCGCCCACCACCACCCGCCGGACCCGCGGCGGCAGTGAATTTCACCCCGCGCTGCTCCAACGTGGCGCGCGCCGTCTCAATTGAATCCACCCGCACCGCCAGGTGACGGAACCCGGCGAGTTTGTTATCGGCCGTTTCTTTGAGCGAGGAAGTGGCTTTGTAGATTTCCAGCGAAACGCCACCCGGCACCTGCACAAAAAAACACGGCGGCGTTTTGCCGTCGGTAAAAATCATTTTGCCGCCGAGGATGCGGACATACCAATCCTTTGTCGCCACCGGGTCGCGCGCCGGCAGGCCGAGATGTTCAACCGAAAAGTTCATGGGCGGCATTTAACTCCGAACGTCGCGCCATCGCACGCAAAATCGCCACGCGATCAAAGGCGTGCGGCGTTCACGCCTCTGCAACCCACGACCATCACAGCTCACGCGATTCTTCAGGCGGCTCATGACTTTGGGCGTCGAAGCGGACTAAAGTCCGCGCTCTATTGCAGTGCGCGGCTGTCAAAACTCTTTAGAAATGTCCTATTGTTAACTCACGAGAGAATGTCCTCTTGTTGGTTTGTTGTTTGTGGTTCTGTTCCCCCGGCTGGCGGG
>JALOTT010000218.1 GCA_025457745.1 Verrucomicrobiota bacterium | reverse complement strand
AAATGCCACTGACCACGGCATACGGTGTTTCCTTCCGGAGTTGCAACGCGCGCTCGCGCAGGCCAGTGAAGCGGCCGGGGTCGTCGCCTTTCGGCCAGGGATAATCCTTGAGGTCCTTGAGCGTCGTCCTGGCCAGCGGATGCAGCGTGATGTCCATGTAAAGCATCTGATCTTCTGGCATGGACCAGCGGATGCCGAATTCGTCGGTGAGATCGTGCCAGCGCCGGCCATCGCGCGTGGCTTGGACGATGCCGCCTTTCCAGTTCGCCGCGGCTCCGGCGCGGATGTAGCGCGTGTCCACGTGGAGGCGCTCCAGCACTTTTTCGGAGGGCACGGCCAATTGCTGAACAGCGTCCATGATCTGAACCTCCTCCGGCAGGCCGAGTTGCTTGACCAGGTTGCGGTAGGCGTTCTTGTGGATGCCGGTTTGGTTGCCGCCCAGGTCAATCGGCACGCGGTCCGGGATTTCGTGGTTCAGCGCTTTGAGCACGCGCTCGCGCGAAGTCATGGTTTCTTTATGTTTCATTGATTGTAAGTTGGCGCTGCTGCGATGCGATGAGCCGCTAATAATCCGCGATCCGGTTCTGCAAGCCCCTGAACTGCGGCCAATACGTGTCGAGGCCGATGCCAAAGAGGCCGAAGCGGAGCGGGGTAAGATTCATGCTCGACTGCTCCGATCAGGTGCGTGATTTTGCAAATATATCTGAGCGAAGATGGACCATCCGCTAGCAGCCGCGATTCGTAAAAGGCTTCCACACCCACAACCGCGTCTTGGACTGCGGCCAGACGTTCCGATGCCTTGGCTCCGGGGGCGACCTGCCAGGCCATTACTGTGACCGTGAGCGTTTCTGCCTGCGAGATCCGGCAATGTGACCAATCAGTAGTATGACGACACGGAAGTTTCATTACGTCGCGCCAATCTGCGGCGCGCACGGAGTGACGCGCCCCACCAAACTTGTATCGAAACTTCTTTGCCACAGTACTAGCCACGGCGCAGGGCGGCGAAACGGGCGGAGGCGTCTTCCCAGGCAGCGGGCTTGCCCGGCCGGCAGGTGACAACATCACTGGACTTGCGGATGACCTCGCGCATCTCCGCGAGCGATGAAAGCTCGCCGCTGGCGCGGACCTGGACGAGCAGGTTACCCATCGCGGTCGCCTCAACCGGTCCGGCAACGACGGGGCGCTGGCAGGCATCGGCGGTAAACTGGTTAAGGATGCCGTTCTTTGAGCCGCCGCCGACAATGTGAATGACCTTGATGCGGTTGTCGGTGAGTTCTTCCAGCCAACCGAGCACTTCGCGATACTTGAGCGCGAGGCTTTCATAAGCGCAACGGACAAGTTCCCCTTCGGTCTTCGGCACCGGCTGTTTGGTTTCGCGGCAAAAGTCCTGGATGGCCTTCGGCATGTCGGGCGGGTTGAGGAAACGCGCGTCGTCGGGATTGACGATGGAACGCAGCGCCGGGGCCTTGGCGGCCATCTGCGCGAGCTGCCCGTAATCGTATTTGTGGCCGCGCGCGTCGAAGGAGCGCTTACACTGCTGCACGAGCCACAGGCCCATGATGTTCTTGAGCAGGCGATAGGTGCCGTCCAACCCGCCCTCGTTGGTGAGGTTCAACTCCTGCGTGCGCGCGGACAGCGAAGGCTTCTTGACCTCGACGCCCATGAGCGACCAGGTGCCGGAACTCAGATAAGCCCAGTTGGCCTTGCCGGTGTTGGCGGTCGGCACGCCGGCAACAGCGGAAGCCGTGTCATGCGTGGGCGGTGCAACCACATTGACTTTGTGCAGGCCGATCCGCTCCGCGACGCCAGTCCGCAAAGCCCCGAGCCGGGTGCCGGGCGGAACGACCTTCGGGAAAATGTGCGCGGGCAGGCCGAATTTCTTCAGCAGACCGCCCGCCCAATTGCGCGTGAGCGGATGCATGCACTGGGTGGTGGTGCCGTTGGTGAACTCGACCACGCGCGAGCCGCACAGCGCCCAGTGGATGAAATCCGGCATGAGCAGCAGCGCGTCGGCCGCTGCAAGCATGTCTGGGTTCGCCTGTTTGTGGGCGAGCAACTGGAACAAGGTGTTGAACTGCATGAACTGCAGGCCGGTCTGGGCGAAGATTTCCGCGCGCGGTATTTTCTTGAATGCCTTCTCCATGATCCCGTTGGTGCGGGCGTCGCGGTAGGCGTAAGGCTGGCCCAGCATCTCGTCGCGGCGGGTGAGCAGCACATAGTCCACACCCCAGGTGTCCGCGCCGACGGAGACGATGGACTTGCCATATTTCTTCGCCGCGAGACCGAGGCCGTTCTGAATTTCGGCCCAAAGCCGTACGACGTCCCAGCGGAGCGAGTCGCCCAAGTACACAGGGCCGTTGGGGAAGCGGTGGATTTCCTCGAGGCGGATGGTTTTGCCGTTCCAAACTCCGGCAACAACGCGGCCGCTTTCAGCGCCGAGGTCAATGGCGAGGTAGATGCGAGGCATGGTTAGTCAATAGTTGATGGTTGATCGAGCGGCGATGAGTCGTATGTGGTGCGTGGCGATCAGGTGGTTGGAGTGGCGGGCAGCACGGGAGCGGCGGGTCGTTCCTGGCTAAGCTTGCCGCTGTAGGCCGCGACAACGGTCGAGGAGAGCAGCAACACCAGGCCGAGGGCGAGCAAGCCGCGCGTCCGGCTGCTGGTGCCTTTCCATTCACCGAGGAAGATGCCCAGCAGGGTGCTGAAGAGGATGGCGCTGGCCATCAGCACCGCCCAGCCGATATAGGCCATCTGCCCCATATTAGGCTCGCCAGTCTTGAAGCAGATGAACTGGGAACACCAGACGGCGCCTGCAAGCCCGGCGAAGAAAAGGTTGCCTACCAGCGGGGTGTTCTGCTTGGTGTAGTCGCCGGTGGTTTTGTTCTTGGCGTTGAGGCCGAGGCACCAGATGCCGTTGACGAGGAAGCCGCCAAACAGCACGACGACCAGGACCGGCATGCCGCGCCAGGCGGCGGAGGTGATGGGCGCGGTGGTTTGCGCGAGGGCTTCGAGCTTGGCCCCGCCTTGCAAGCCGAAGCTCATCGCCGAACTCATCAGGCCGGAGAAGATGGCGACGGTGATTCCCTTCTTGAAATTGTACTCGGCGACGGCCTTCTTCTTCACCTCTTCCGGCAGTTCGCTTTCCTTGGACATGCCGGCCAGCCCGACCAGCACAATGCCAACCAGCGAGACGAACACACCGATGAGCGAAGCGTTGGCCGAGGGCGTGCCGTAGAGGCTGCCGATTCTGCCTTCCAGGATTGGTGGAATGAGCGTGCCGGCGGCGGAACACAGCCCGCAGCCGATCGCCAGGCCAAGCCCGACCCCGAGGTACCGGATCATCAATCCCCAGGTCAGCCCGCCCACCCCCCAGGCGGCGCCACAAAGACAACAATAGAGGAGGGTTTGCCCCGGCGCCTGCTTCAGGACGGAGAGCACGTTGGGCGAGGTGCTGAACGCCAGCGCCCACGGCACCACGATGAGACCGAATACGGCGTAGATGAACCAGTAGCTCTCCCACGCCCAGTTCTTGACTCGCTTGAAGGGCAGATAGAACACCGCCCCGGCCAGGCCCCCCAGTGCGAAGATGAATACGCCCAAGGCGGGGTTCGTTGTCGCTTGCGTCAGTTCATTCATACGCGTTTGGAGAGTACGTCCTTCTCGTGACGTTTCACTTCGGCGAGCCAGGCATCGCCGGCCGGCACGTTCATCGTCTGGCAATAGTAATCCCACACCGCGCTGGCGGGCAGGAACTTGGCGTCTTCCATCAGGGCCAGGCGGGAGGTATAATCGCCTTCGGCTTCGAGCCGCTTGAGCTGGTCAATGGGCGCCACCAGCGCCAGCAGGAGGGCCTTGACCATGTTCCGCGTGCCGATGACCCACGCCGCAATGCGGTTGATGCTGGCATCGAAATAGTCGAGGCCGATGTGGACGCGGTTAGCATAGCCGCCCCAGACGATTTCCTGGGCGATGGCCTGTAGCTCGTCGGTGAGCGTGACCACGTGGTCGCTGTCCCAGCGCACGCCGCGGCTGACGTGCAACGCGATCTCCGGCAGGTAGCAGAGCACGGACGAAATCTTGTCGGCGATACCTTCGGTCGGATGGTAATGGCCGGCGTCCAAGGTGAGCAGAATCTGGCGGCTGACCGCGTAGCCGATGTAGAACTCCGAGGAGCCGGGCGTGTAGCTCTCGGTGCCGATGCCGAAGAGCTTGGGCTCGACCGAATCCAGGTTGTACTTCTTGTCAATCTTCTGCTTGAAGACTGCGTCCAGGGACTCGACCAGGCGTTCGCGCGGGCCTTTGCGGTCGGCGGGCGTGTCTTTCATGCCGTCGGGAATCCAAAGGTTGGTGACACAGGTCTTGCCTAGGGCCTTGCCGATGGCAGCACCGATCTCACGGCAGCGAATGCCGTGCTCAATCCAGAACTTGCGGATGGCCGGGTCCTCGCTGGTCAGCGTGAAACCGCCCACGACTTTGGGATGGGCAAAATAGGTTTGGTTGAAGTCCATGCCGATCTTGATGGCCTTGGCCCAAGCGATCCAGTTCTTGAACTGGTTGGCGCTCAAGGCGTCGCGGCCCACTTTCTTGCCGCTCATCTCGGCGTAACAGGCGTGGACGTTGAAGCGGTGGCTGCCGGGAATGACGGAGATGGCTTTCTCGAAGTCGCCACGCAGCTCCTGCGCGGTGCGGGCTTTGCCGGGATAATTCCCGGTCACCGCCAGCCCGCCGCCCAGTTGCTGGCCGGCGTTCTCGAACCCGCCCACGTCGTCGCCTTGCCAACAGTGGATGGAAATGGGAATCTTCGCCAATTGTTTGAGTGCCTTGTCAGTGTCCACGCCCACCTGGGCATAACGCTCTTTGGCTAACTGGTAAGTTCGTTCGATGTTCTTTGGATTGCTCATAAATATTTCGCCTAGAGTTATTGACGTTGGACGGATTTTATTCGGCTTGGCCGGCACGTCAACATCCTTTTCCAGCAAACCTTGCAGCAAAACGGCTCTTGAATCACCCGACTCCGTCCGCCTAACGTGACACCCTCCGATGACGCAACGATTCAAAGGTAAGCCAGCCGGTGTAACCGGATCGCCGCCGCGGGCTACGGACTGAAGCCCGGTGGTCATCATCTGACCAACGTGTTGCTCCATGCAGCGACCGCCATTCTGTTGTTGCTTGTGCTCCGCAACTTGACGGGCCTTCGCCGCGCCGGAGTGAAGGCGGACGCGACCGAATCGGAAGTCGCCAGCGTCGCAGGGTTGAGACCTTCCGATTTGGCTCCGGTTACGCAGGCGGGGGCGTTCTGGCGCAGCGCGTTTGTGGCGGCGGGGGTTTGCATCCATCCGTCACACACGCTCGCTTGCACCTCAGGAAATTCTCTGGCCCACCACAATTTACGCAGCGTGTTGGCCGACCAAGAGCAGCGGAACGAGGCCATTCAAAACTACGAGCGGGCGCCCCAACTCAAACCGGATTCCGCCGAAGCCCACAATAAGTTAGCTATCGCGTTGGCGACACAGGGAAAGTTGGATGAAGCCATTCCACATTTCCAACAAGCCTTGAATCTGGCCACGGCCCAGAACAACCCCGCGCTGGCGGAGAACATTCGCACACAGCTAAAGTCGTATCAGTCCCTCGCGCCGCAACCCAAAACACCGTAGCGCCCGTCCTGATTTAACGGCTTCGGCCAGCTCAGATGCCTGTGCAGAAAATCGAACGTCCCGATGCCGTTGATGGAGGATTGCGTGCCGCGACAGGGTTGCCGGATCAAGTGCGCTTGATCCTTTTTGCGCTGGTTGGCTTGGTTCGCATCTCGGATTTCAACGGTGGTCCAGTGGATTTTTTGCAAACGCAAACTCCGCGACCACTTTCCCGCCGATAAGATGCTCCCGAATAATCCGCTCCAAAACTTCGGGGGTGCAGGAGCGATACCACACGCCTTCCGGGTAAACGACGGCAATGGGTCCTTGCATGCAAACACGCAGGCAGTTGGCCTTGGTGCGATACACGAGCGGTTCACCCCGAAATCGGATGTCGGGGTTCACACCCACCAGTCCGAGTTCCTTGAGCCGCCGTTTCAAAAATTCCCACGACGCCACACCCTGTTCGCGTGCGCAGCATTTCGCCTCGGTCTGCTCCGCGCACAGGAAAATGTGGCGCTTGAACTTTTCCAGCCCCAACGAGCCGGCGACAGCTTTCAAATCGGTGGCCATATTCGTTTCTTGCGCTTAGTCTTGAGCCGTGGCGGGCAAAGGCAAGTTGAATCCGGTCTCGTACAAAGCCGTGAAATGCGCAACGACTTCGCGTTCGTGGCGCACACCCTTTCCGGTTGCGAAAATCATTTCCGGAGGCCAGACCGGCGTGGATCGGGCAGGGCTGGACTTCGCCATCGAACACGACATTCCACACGGCGGCTGGTGTCCGGCCGGGCGGTTGGCCGAGGACGGCGCGATTGAATCGGGCTACGAGTTGAAGGAAACACCCGACGTCGCGTATCCGCAACGAACCGAATGGAATGTGCGCGACTCGGACGGGACGGTGATTTTCACGATTGCACCCGCCCTGACCGGCGGCTCGGCGCTCACGCGGGGGCTGGCTGTCGAACACGGAAAACCGTGCCTCCACTTGTCCAAGGAGCGGGAAGGCGGGGCAGCCGTGTCGTTACTCCGGCAATTCATCAATCACCACAAAATCAAAACGCTCAACATCGCCGGCCCGCGGCTTTCCACTGAGCCTGCCGCCCGCGCGTTTGCGTCGCGGGTGCTCGAAGCGTTGTGACTGTGATGGGAGGATTCGACCCGCGCCGGCGCAGTAAAATCAAGGCTTGTTTTCGCAAGCTCTTGTTCTAAAATGCAGGCAGTTCTTTCTCAGAATCAGAAACCTTGTATGTTTTTGGTGTGAGTCTTTGCGTTGCGAGGACTCGGACTTCTTTTCGAAACACAACCACAATTTCAAAGCTGGAAGTTTGCCTCGATGCGCGAGCAATCGCGCGTCCTGGCGTATTTTCCAGCTTGGCCGCGTGGTTGTGGCCTCGAAAAGAGAGTGCGCTGGGCGCGCATTTTCTTTCCAAGCCGAGATAGGAGGTTCGAGTCCGGGCAAAAAGCTCGGATGAAAAAAACCAAAACAAAAAAAGCTGAACAACCATGAAAGCCACGAAACAAATCCTCACGGGGCTGGTACTGGGTTGCGCACTCGCCCTCGGCCTGACCCTGAAAACTACCAAACAAGGAATAACGAACTTCACCCGGTGGCGGATCGGTATTGCGATACTGATGGGAGTATTGTTGAGTCAGTCAGCATTCACACAAGTCAACACGAACAGGAACTACGTGAAATTCATGAACCAAGCATTTTCGTTGATTGACACGAACGCTGCGGCTCTGACGGACACAAACCTCTACAACGCCTTGATCGCGTTTCCTGTACTGGTTCAGCGTGAATGTCTCTTTCGGGGTTGAGGCGTAAGATACTATTTCCGGTTGTTTGTGATGTTAGTTTAAACGTAATGCCTTTCGGAAACGCACGATGGGTCAGACAAAGGTGAAGCGGAGCGGGCCTTCAAACGATTTATTTTCCAGCAAGCGGGGCCAACTGCTGACC
>JALOTT010000217.1 GCA_025457745.1 Verrucomicrobiota bacterium | reverse complement strand
CACTTCCGCTTCCCCGGCCACGAAAACCATCCCCGCGTCGCTTCCCCCCTCGGCGAGATTCCGGAGGCGTGGGAGGTGAAGAAGCTCAAGGACGTTTGCCGCCTCACTATGGGCCAGTCGCCGAAATCTGAGTTCTACAATGAAGTCGGTGACGGCATTGCATTCCATCAGGGCGTTACGGATTTTGGGGATCGTTTCCCGTCCGACCGCTTGTTCTGCACGGCTGATGGGCGCATCGCAGAAGCTGGTGACATCTTGTTTAGCGTGCGCGCACCAGTTGGAAGAATGAACATTGCCAACAAGAAGATCATCTTGGGGCGGGGTCTGTCGGCCATACGGCATAACCATGGGAACCAAGCGTTTCTTTGGGAGCAACTGCGAAACCGTTTCATAAAAGACGACATGATGGGTAACGGGGCCATCTTCGCGTCGGTGACGAAGGACGACATGCAAGGCATTGAGTTGGTGTGCCCTCCAACTTCGGTAGTAGAAGCTGCAACGACACAATTCGAGCCATTGCATTCGGAAATTGCAACACTGAGTCAGCAAGTCCAAAACCTCCGCCGCACCCGCGACCTGCTGCTGCCGCGCCTGCTCTCCGGCCAGATCGACGTGGAGACCTTCGAACATGCCTGACCACATGCACCCCTATGTTCCCAATGAACTGCCGTTGACGAACCTCGATTACCGCCAGCTTTTGCCATTGGTCGGGCAGGCCAACGCAGCGTTGGCTCGCTACGACGGCTTGTTGCAGAGCATTCCGAATCCGGCGGTCATGCTCTCACCGCTGACCACGCAGGAAGCCGTGCTGTCGTCAAAGATCGAGGGGACGCAAGCGACCGTTGACGAAGTGCTGGAGCAGGAAGCGGGCCTTCTGAAGGAAGGCGAGAAGTTTCAGGACATCCAGGAGATTTCCAGCTACCGGCAGGCGCTGTATGCGGCACGGGAGCATTTGAAGGACTACCCGATTCGTTTGAGCTTTGTGCGCGAACTGCATCGCATTCTGATGAGTAGCGTGCGCGGCCAGGACAAGACGCCGGGGGAGTTTCGCAAGGACCAGAACTGGATCGGCAAACACGGCTGCTCGATGGAGCAGGCGACCTTCATACCTCCCAACCCGTTGCGACTGCCGGACCATTTGCAAGCGTGGGAGAGATATGTCGACAGCGACGACGTCGATTTTCTGCTCCAGGCCGCAGTCGTGCACGCCCAGTTCGAGTTGTTGCACCCGTTCAAGGACGGCAATGGCCGGATTGGCCGCATCCTGATTCCGTTATTCCTGTATCAAAAGCGCGCGTTGTCCCAGCCAATGTTCTACCTATCTGAATATATGGAGACACATCGGGAAGAGTATTACCAGCGGCTGAAGGCGATCTCGGCGGATGAAGACTGGAACGGTTGGCTTGCCTTCTTCCTTCGTGCCATTGCAACCCAAGCTGGCCAGAACAGCACGCGCGTGACGGCCATCCAAGCGCTCTATGAAGACATGAAGCTTGCCATCCAGGCGGCCACGCATTCGCAGTACACGGTGCATGTGTTGGATGCCATCTTCAGCAAACCCATCTTTCGCTCGTCGGACCTGGCCCAGCAATTGTTCCGGGAGTTTGGGATTCATGAGAAGACGACGCCGGGCCTGTTGCGGCAAATGCGGGACGCGGGCATCTTGCGCGAAATGCGGCCCGGCAGTGGACGACGACCGGCAACCCTATGCTTTCCCAGGTTAATTAATCTGGCCGAAGGCCGAGACATGGTCTGACGTGATTGTGGAGTCCGGAATGACCATAAACTTCGTTGCGGAGTCCTTTATTAAATTTATGCTCTACAAAAAGCTTAGTGGAGTTTCAAAACTCCGTAACGCTCGCGCCGGCAACAAATGTCTTAAGATCAATGCGTTGGCAAATACTATTGCCTACGGGAGTGCGGGGCATTGCTTTTCGTGACCACGCACGCCTACTCCGAAGACCAGCTCGTCGAGCAGCCCGCCGTTGGCTTGTTTGCTGAACTCGGCTGGCAGACGGTGTCGGCAATGGAGGAGACCTTCGGTGCGGGTGGCACGCTGGGTCGAGATACCAAGGGCGAAGTGGTGCTGGTCGAGCGCCTGAAAGCGGCATTGAGCAAATTAAATTGCAAGTTGCCGCCGGCGGCGATTCAAACCGCCATCGACGAACTGACCCGCGACCGCTCGGCAATGAGCCTTGAAGCCGCCAACCGAGAGGTCTATCGGCTGCTCAAGGAAGGCATCACGGTATCCGTCCCCGACCGCGAACACGGTGGCCAGAAGACCGAACGCCTGCGCGTGGTCGATTGGGAACACCCGGGGAATAACGACTTCCTGCTGGTCAGCCAGTTCAGCGTCACCGGCGCGCTCTACACCTGCCGGCCGGATTTGGTGTGCTTCGTCAACGGCCTGCCGCTGGTGGTCATCGAGTTGAAGAAGCCCGGCGTGCCCGCGCGCTCGGCGTTCGACGAGAACCTGACGCACTACAAGGCGGAGATTCCACAGCTCTTTTGGTTCAACGCGCTGCTCATCGCCTCGAATGGCACGGACAGCCGCGTCGGCTCGCTCACGGCGGATTGGGAGCGGTTCTTCGAGTGGAAACGCATCGAGCGCGAGGACGAGCCACGCCGGGTGTCGCTGGAGGTGATGATTCGCGGCACGTGCGACCGGGCGCGGCTGCTCGACCTGGTGGAGAATTTCACCCTCTTTTCCGAACACAAGGCCGGGCTGGTGAAGATCATCGGGCAGAACCACCAGTTCCTCGGCGTGAACAACGCCATTGCCTCGATGCTGGCCGCGCGCAAGCTGGGGCACGGTCGCGGCGGCGTGTTCTGGCAGACGCAGGGCAGCGGCAAAAGTTTCTCGATGGTGTTCTTCGCCCAGAAGGTGCTGCGCAAGGTGGCGGGCAACTGGACGTTCGTGGTCGTGACCGACCGCGTGGAACTGGACGACCAGATTGCCAAGACGTTCAAGGCCACCGGCGCGGTGAGCGAAGCCGAGGGCGACCAGTGCCATGCGGCGAGCGGCGCGCATTTGCGGGAGTTGCTGCGCGGGAATCATCGCTACGTCTTCACGCTCATCCATAAGTTTCGTCCTGAAAATCTTCTTCCTCTCCCTGCGAAGAATGAGCGGGGAGAGGACCGAGGAGAGGGGCTGGCTGAGATTTCCCCTCTCTCCGGCTCTCTCCCCGCTCGTGCCTCACGGGGCGAGAGGGAAAACGGCGTGATGCCCGTGCTCTGCGACCGGGCCGACGTGATTGTGCTCACGGACGAGGCGCACCGCAGTCAATACGACACACTGGCGCTGAACATGCGCGCGGCGTTGCCGAAGGCGCTGTTTCTCGCCTTCACCGGCACGCCGCTCATTGCCGGCGAGGAGCGGACGAAGGACGTGTTCGGCGATTACGTTTCCATCTACGACTTTCAGCAATCCGTTGAGGACGGCGCGACCGTGCCGCTGTTCTATGAAAACCGCACGCCCGAGTTGCAGCTCGTCAACCCAGACCTGAACGAGGACATCTACAATCTCATCGAAGCGGCGGAACTCGACCCCGAACAGGAAGCGAAGCTCGAACGGGAGTTGAGCCGGCAATACCACATCCTCACGCGCGACGACCGGCTGGAGACGGTGGCCCGGGACATCGTGCGGCATTTTCTCGGCCGCGGCTTCGTCGGCAAGGCGATGGTCGTGTCTATCGACAAAGCCACGGCGTTGAAGATGCACGACAAGGTGCGGAAGCATTGGGAAGCAGAAACAAAGCGGGTGCGGCTGGAGCTTGGGAAGTTTGGATTATCTGCGGACAAGAAGGACGAGTTGCTGGATCGTTTGCAGATTTTGCAGACGACGGACATGGCGCTGATCGTCTCGCCCGGCCAGAACGAAATCGAGCAGTTGAAGAAGCACGGCTTGGACATCGTGCCGCATCGAAAGCGGATGAACGAGTCGCAGCCCCCACTGGACGAGAAATTCAAAGACTCGGAAGACCCGCTGCGGATCGTGTTCCTGTGCGCCATGTGGCTGACCGGCTTCGACGCGCCGAGCTGTTCCACGGTGTATCTCGACAAGCCGATGCGGAATCACACGTTGATGCAGACCATCGCCCGCGCGAACCGCGTGTTCCCCGGCAAGCACAGTGGCATGATCGTGGATTATGCGAACGTGTTTGCTTCGTTGGAAAAGGCGCTGGCCATCTACGGCGCAGGTAAGGACGGCAAGAATCCGGTGAAGGACAAGCAGAAGCTCGTTGCGGACTTACGCAAGGTGATTGACGCGGCGACAACCTTCTGCGCCACGCGCCAGGTGATTCTCCCCGCCATTGAACAACTTGTCGCTGGCAGCTTGGAGCGGTTGCAGCGGATAGACGATGCGGTCAACGCGCTGATTTCGCCCGACCCGCTCCGCCGCGAGTTCTTCGGTCACGAGCGGCTCGTCACCACGCTCTACAGCGCGGTGAAGCCCGACCCGGCTGCGCTGGAGTTCGCCGGGCGTGTTGCCACCCTGGCCGCCATCGCCGATGCCATCCGCGCCAAGCTCAATCCGAACCCGGCGGACATCACGGAAGTCATGGGCGGCATCGGCAAATTGCTCGACGCCTCGATTACAGGCGTGGATATGCCGGCCAAGCCCGCGCCGGTGATGGACCTCTCGAAGATTGATTTCGAGGCGCTTCGCTGCCGGTTCAAGGAATCCAAACATCGGAACACCGACTTGGAGATCCTGAAAGCTGCCATCCGTGCCCAGTTGGAAAAGCTGATTCGGCTGAACAAAACCCGCGCCGACTTCGCCGACAAGTTCGAGGAATTGATTGAGAGTTACAATTCCGGCAGCCGGAACATCGAGGAGTTGTTCGAGGAGTTGTTGAAGTTCAGCCGCAATCTGAACGCTGAGCAGCAGCGCCATGTCCGCGAGAACATGACGGAGGAAGAACTGGTCATCTTTGACATCCTCACGCGCCCGGCCCCGGAGTTGAGCGAAGCCGAGCGCGCCGAGGTGAAGAAAGTCGCGCGTGTGCTGCTCGACCGACTCAAGCAACTGCTCGTCCTCAACTGGCGGCAGAAGGCGGCGGCACGCTCCCAACTCCAGCTCGCCATCCAAGACGTGCTCGACGCCGGACTGCCCCGCGCTTACGACAAGCCGCTCTACGAACAGAAGTGTTCCGCTCTCTTTGAGCACATCTACGAAAGCTATCCTGAACGGGATGCCGGCGTTTATGCTGCTGCGTGACTGGTTGATCATTGTGCAATTCCCCTTTGTACCGCTTTTGTTTTCGTGGCTGAGATGGTTTCGCGCGATTTGCGTGGTTCGAGGTTGCCAATCGGTTGAGAGTTGTTGGTTGTGAGCCAGTTGGTCGGCGGCCCGCGGTGGGAAGTCATGCCAGCGAAAAACTACGGTCTCGTCAAAGCGCATCGGGTCGGTATAAATCATCTCGTGCAATCCTGGGCGAAGCATCCGCTGGTTGGAAAGGCGCGTGACTATTTCCGTCGCCATTGGCGGCGCGCGCTGCAGGTGCGCGAAAAGTTCGAAATTCGCGAGGAGGCCTTGCACCTGGCTTTGGCCGGCGGCGTGGGCGTGATTGGCGGGTTGGTGAACGTCTTTTTTTTCTACGCCATCGAGTACGTCAAATTCCTGGTCCTGCGGCATCCCGGCGACCCGGTGGAAATCGCGGAGATGATCGAGCCGTGGCAGCGGGTGCTCATCCCGGCGCTCGGCGGTTTGGTCGCGGGTCTGGTGCTGCATTGGGGGTTGCGGCTCGTTGGCCCGCAAGGCCCGACCAACCTGCTGGAAGTGGTGGTGGCAGGCGACGGCAAATTGCGCTTTCGCAGCGGCCTGTTCCGGGCGGCGTCGTCGCTGGTGAGCATCGGCACCGGCGCATCGCTGGGACGCGAAGGCGGCATCACGCAACTGACGGCGACGCTGGCGTCGAAGTGGGGGCAACTGCGCCAATGGCCGCCGTATCGGTTGCGGTTGCTGGTCGGCTGCGGCGCGGCGTCGGGCATCGCGGCGGCCTACAACGCGCCGATTGCGGGCGCGGTGTTTGCGGCGCTCATCGTGCTGGGAAATTTTTCCATGACCCTGTTTGCGCCGCTGGTGTTCGCCTCGGTGGTGGCGACGATGGTTTCGCGGAGTTTCTTCGGCATCAAGTCGTGGTATGTCGTGCCGCCGTTCGAGTTCACGAGCGTGCTGCAACTGCCGTGGTTCATTTTGCTCGGGGTCCTGGCGGGCATTCTTGGCGCGGTGTTTCTGAAGATGTTGCGGCGGGTAGAAGCGCGTTTCCGCCAACTGGGCTGGCCGATTTACCTCAAGCTGGCGCTGGCCGGAATGATCGTTGGATTGATCGCCATCGAATTTCCCGGCGTCTGGGGCAACGGCTACGTGGTCACCAACCGCATCCTGCACGAGGAGTTCCTGCTCGAAGAATTTCCGTTGCTGTTCCTGGGTGGATTGTTTCTGGCCAAGCTGCTGGCCACCACCGTGACGGTTGGTTCGGGCGCGGTGGGCGGTGTGTTCACGCCCACGCTGTTTCTGGGCGCTGGCCTTGGGGCGTTGTTCGCCGCCGTGCTGCACCGGCTGGGTGGCGCGCTGACCTTGCCGACGAGCGCATTCGCCCTGGTCGGCATGGGCAGCGTGCTGGCGGCCACCACGCGGTCGCCGTTGCTGGCGATGATTCTGGTGTTTGAAATCTCGCTCGATTACTCGCTGATGCCGGCG
>JALOTT010000216.1 GCA_025457745.1 Verrucomicrobiota bacterium | reverse complement strand
CGAGGATTCACTGGCAATTTATCCCAAGGAGAAGCGCACGCGTGCCGAGGTGATCAACCGTTCTTTCTTCAAGGCCGCATGGATCATGTATGCAGGTCACAAGAGCGCCGCGCTACTGACCGAGATGGGCCACGCCGTCGAGGCGGCAAAAGTCAACCGGTATCTGACTGCCTTTAACGACCGGGTGCTAAACGATCCGAATCTGAAACTGTATGATCCCAAGATTGGACTCTGGGATCCGGGCGCCTTCGCCCGAATGGGTTCGGACAACCTGACTTTGCTGGGTGATTTACAGCCGCGCAAAACGAATGCCGAGTTGATCCAAAGCATTGCGGAGGAAATGAAGGGGTTGGGATACATGACCATCGGCGTTAAGTCCGTCTATAATCTGCTCAGCACGGTCACGCAGGGCGGCTATGCCGACATCGCCGCCGCCGTGTTGCAGCGCCAGGAGTATCCGAGCCTGCTCTATTCGATTGCACAAACCGGCGGCACCGTCGGGGAAGGATGGAACCAGCAGCACTCCTATGCGCAAATTGAAGGTCTGGCATCCGTGGGCCGATGGTTCTACTGCGATCTCGTCGGCATCAAGCCTTCGAGCGCCAAGCCGGCATTCGGACAATTTGAGCTTAGGCCTCACGTCCCCGTTGATGTTAAGAAGTTTGATTTTACCTACGACTCACCGCGGGGCTTGATTGAAAGTCATTGGAACGCCGATGGGGAACGTGTGGTCTGGTCGGTTACTATTCCGCCAAACGCCGTGGCCGAGGTGTCCATTCCCGGCCAAGCGGTTCAGGGTGTCAATGAGGAGGGTGTCCGTTTGGTTCGGAGCGAGAAGGATCGTCAGGTCTTCCAGGTTGACTCCGGAAATTATACATTCCAATTTATCAAAAGTTTACCAGATAGATGAATTCCCATCTTTCCAGCATCCTATTCATCGCATCCGTGGTCGGCCTCGGAGCAGGGGAACCCTTGCCGCAGGCAAAGGCTTCCGAAAGCGTAGCCCCGGCGCCCACCCATCGCCGGGTCAGTTATGGCGATGATTCCGCGCAATTCGTGGATGTCTATCTGGCGAAGGCCGACAAACCCACGCCCGTGATCATCTACATTCACGGTGGCGGCTGGAATGGCGGATCAGCCGGGGGCATTACGCAAACAGAAGTTTTTGGCGCGACCAATAAAAACGGCGAAGGCGTGCGGGCGGTGTTAGACCAGGGGATTTCCGTGGTTTCCGTCGAATACCGCTTCATCAAGGCCGCGATGAAGGCTGGGGCGAAGCCGCCGGTAGCGTGGCCCTTGCGGGATGCCGCCCGGGCGGTGCAGTTCGTGCGCAGCCAGGCGAAGGACTGGAACCTGGACACGCAACGCATCGGATTGACGGGCAGTTCGGCCGGCGGTTGTTCGTCGCTGTGGCTGGCAATGCATCCGGACATGGCCGACCCGCAGAGCGCCGATCCCGTGGCGCGCGAATCCACCCGACCGGCGTTTGTCGGTGTCCTGAACGCGCAGTCGAGCCTCGATCCGCTGCAACTGAAAGCCTGGTTCAAAGAGGCGCGTTACGGCGCCCATGCCTTTGGATTCTTCAACGGCGGCACCAACTCGGTAGCGAACATGGACGCCTGCCTCGCCGCGCGAGACACGATTCTTCCCTGGATTCAGGAATATTCTCCCATTGCCTGGGCCAGCGCGGATGATCCTCCGCTTTTTTTGAACTACAACAGTCCGCCCCAGCCCGCCGGCCAGCCCCAATTGGATTCCGTGCATGGCGCGGCGCATGGCGTGAAACTCAAGGAAACGCTGGATCGCCTCGGCGCGGAGTGCCACCTGGCTTACCCGGGGGCACTTCACCCGAAATTTCGCAATCATCTGGATTTCCTCGTCAAGAAACTCAAGCCGGAGCCAGCGGCCGGCACGTAGCGGTGCTATAACTCATAATACATGAGAGAAGGTTTAAAGAATGTAGTCACCATCGGACCCGACATAAAACCCACCCTCACAATCATCACCGCCCTGCTTTTGGCTTCGCTATCCATGCCGCGTGCCGCCGCCGCGTTGGGGGTGTATCCGCCAGTGCCCGGGCTCGCGGCCTCGGAGCATTTCGAAGTGCGTGTGCGCCCGGCCGGTAATGGCAGCGAGTGGCAGAGCGCATTCGCTTGGGAGACGGTCTGCAAGAGCATCGAAAAGAAGACGGACGCCTACTTCGACACGCTAGCGGGCTGGACGCACACCTACGTGAACTTTGAAACCGCTGGTGCCGTGGAGATCGAAATTGCCCGCGTCAACGGCCAGCCGATTCGTGCCGCAGCGGTGCATCCGCGACGCAAAGCGTCCGCCTGCGTCGTCAAGGATGGCAAAGTTCAGGTCAGACTCGATAAACCCTGTCTCGTGGCCGTGGATATTGATGGCCAGATGGACGGGCAGGACACGGGCAAGGGCTACCAAGGGCCGCCGCTTCACACGATCTCACTCTTTGCCAACCCGCTGTTGGCCGGCAAACCCAAGCCTCATGATCCCGGCGTGTTGACCGTGAAACCCGGTGAGACTCCGCCATCCGACGGGCCTTGGACCACGCTCTATTTCTTGCCAGGTGTTCACGATGTTGGGCTGGCTTTCCCGCTTCACGCGAACCGCCAATATTACATTCCCGGCGATGCAATGGTTTACGGCACACTCTCCAATCGGAAATGGGGCGACGGCCATCACATCCGCATCTTCGGCCTCGGCACCCTGTCGGGAGCCCGGCTGAAACATCCCAAGTATGTTGAGCCGGCGATTTCAGAGCAGGACCACGGGCGTTATCGTCCGATTGAGGTAATCGGCACCACCGACACCCGTGTGGAAGACATCACCATCGCCGACTCGGCTACTCACTCGCTCATGCTGGTGAGCCCCTACAAGGCGGGCCATCCAAACGAAGTGAAGTGGACCAAGATCTTCACCTGGCGGGCCAATGGCGATGGGATCAATCCCTTCGGGAATACGCTGATCGAGGACTGCTTCATCCGCACCCAGGATGATTCGCTCTATGTGAACGGCTTGGGCATTCGCCGCACCGTGCTGTGGAACGACGCCAACGGTTCGTCGTTCGTCCTGAGCGCCCTGCCACAACTGGCTGACCGCAAACTGGTGGTGGAGGACTGCGATGTGATCTATGCGCGAGCCAAATGGCACCACTGGCGCGGCGGTCGGGTCTTTAACATGCGCGGTGAAGGCGGACGCGCCGCGGGGGCCGGGGTGATCTTCCGCAACATCAACATTGAGGACCCCCGACCGACGCTGCAGCAGTTCTTCATCTGCATGACCATGCCGAAGCCGTATTCGAAGGACGGAGAAAAGCGCGGGGCCGGAGACTTGTCAGGCATCCGCTTCCAGAACATCGCCATCGCCGCGCCCAGCGTGCTGGGTGAACCCCAGATCCTCTGGGGCCAGGCCGACGCGCGCATTCGCAACCTCACTTTCGAGAACCTCGCGCTCGCCGGGAAGCCCGTGCGCGACTCGGAGTTTTTCAAAACGAACGAGTTTGTTGACGGACTCATCTTTGCGCCCGGTGCCGTTCCCAAGCCGTGAATGTGGTTACAAACTTGATCAGACCGAACAAACTATGAAACAAATCCTCATCCTCACCGCCCTGCTGCTGGCGCAGGCCCATGGCGCACCCCTGACCAGTGCTGAGGCGACAGCGCTGCGAAAAGGCGGGGACGCACACGCCGCCTGGCAGCCGCGCGCGATCACACTCGCGCCCGCGAAATGGATCTGGCTGCCGTCGCAGCGCACGTTGCCGAACACGTTCGTTTTGTTCCGCAAGGAGATCGAATTGTCGGCCGCACCGGCGAGCGCGTTTGGCTGGATCGCCGCTGACAGCCGCTACCTCGTCACGGTCAACGGCCAGCGCGCGCAGTGGGGGCCGGCACCGTGCGATCCGCGCAACCTCGACGCCGACGCGCTGGATTTGAAGCCATTCTTGAAAGCCGGCACGAACGTGATCGGCGTGGAAGTGCTGTTCTACGGCCACGGCGACGGCACCTGGCCCGGCGGCAAGCCAGGGCTGATTCTCAATCTCGAAATTGAGGCGGCAGGCGGGCGCCAGCAGGTGGTCACGGACAGGAACTGGCAGGCACTACTCGACCGCGCGCATCCGCCGGGGCACTACAAACGCTGGTTCTTGCGCGCGTTGCAGGAGGAATTCGACGCGCGGCTCCGGCCTTTGGGTTGGGACACGGCCAGTTTTCGACCCGACGCGCGCTGGGTCGCGGCGCAAGAGTTGAATTGCCCGGCGGACAAGGGCTCGTCGTGCGGCGGCGGCGGTTGGTCGGCGGATAGCGTGGACCGGACCGCGCCGGAAATCTCGTCGCTGCGCATGAGGCAAATTCCGCCGACACGCGAGACCATCGTGGCCGCGAAGGGACTGGCGCATTCGGGTCGCGTTCACTGGAAACGCGATCCGGCCGACTGGTTCGATGTGCGCATGCCGGATTCGTTCGTGGTGGATGCGAACCCGGTGGCCGTCGCGCGCGGCGAGGGCGCATGGGAACTGCCAGCGACGCCGAAGCCGGACGAGGGCGTCGAGGTGACGTTTGAGTTCACCGAGCAGATGGCTGGTTTTCCTCGCTTCAGCATCGAGGCCCCGGCGGGCACGATCATCGAAGTGATGGCGCAGGAAGGCCACGATCCGCAGAAGACGCGCTGGCTCGACTCGCATTTCTTTTCGTGGTCACGCTTCATCTGCCGTGAAGGCGTCAACGAGTTTGAGGCGTTCGACTTCGAATCCTTCCGCTGGCTCCAACTTCACATCCGCAACGCGTCGCGGCCGGTGATCGTGCGCAACCTCGGCCTGCGGCGGCGCCAATATGACTGGCCACGCACGCCGGTGCTCCGCACGTCCGAGGCGCCACTCCAGCGCCTGTTCGACGCTTCCATCAACACGCTGCGGAATTCCGCGATTGAGACCATTGTGGATGGCATGGGGCGCGAGCGGCAGCAATACAGTGGCGACGGCGGCCATCAGATGCACGCGATCCGCTACGCGTTCGGCGAACCGCTCATCGTCGCGCGCTACCTGCGCACGTTCAGCGAGGGTCTGACCAAGAGCGGCTTTTTCCTCGACTGCTACCCGGCCTTTGACCGGCTCGCCCGCCTGCCGCAACGGGAACTCGACGCCGCCTATTGGGGCCCGCTGCTTGACCACGGCGTCGGCTTCGACAACTGGAACCACTACCTCGAAACCGGCGACCTCGACGCCGAGCGTGAACCCTTCCCGCGCCTGCTGCGCTTCTCCGATTATCTTTGGGCGTTGCGCGACAAGAACGGCCTGTTGCCGGTCGAGGATCTCGGCATTCCGAACGTCTGGATGGACCACGACGCCTATCGCAAGCAACGCGACCGCCAGTGTGCCTTTAACCTCTACACCGCCGCGATGTTCACCCACGCGCTCGCACCGCTAGCCGAGGCGCTGGGCGACTTCGCCCATGCCGCGGAGGTCCGCCAGCGCGGTGCGGAACTGCTGCGGGCCACCATCGCCAGGTTCTGGAGCAAGGAGGAGCGTGTCTTCCTCGACAACCTGCCGTGGCTCGGCGAGGACACGGCGCCGCGCCTGAGCGACCGCGCGCTCGCAACCTCGGTCCTCTTCGATCAATGCCCCGGCGGCGACACCGCTGCCGCACTGCGCGCCCTCGCCGAGACCCCCAGGAACATGGGCCTCTCCTATCCGTGCAATGCCGGCTGGCGCTACTGGGCGCTGGCCAAACTCGGCCGCGCCGACGTGATCCTGCGCGACCTCCGCATGCGCTGGGCCACGATGCGCTCCGTGGTCCAAAATAACGCGCTGCAAGAAGCGTGGCAGGCGCAGCCCGACTCCACTTCCCAGTGGAGCCACTCGCCACTCGCGCCGGTGTTCGTGCTGCATCAGGACATCGTTGGCCTCCGCCCGCTCGCGCCCGGCTTTGCGAAGATGCAACTACGTCCGCAACTTGGCGACCTGCCCGATCTGGAAACCATCAGCCACACGCCCCGCGGCCCGGTTGAGTTCAAAGCGCGCCGCGAAGGCGCATCGCATCACATCACCGTCAAGCTGCCGCAGCATTGTGCAGCCGAGCTGGTGTTACCCGCAAATGTCCCATCGGCATTCCCACCCCTTACACCTGACGGCCCGGCGGGAACAAAGCGCTATCGCTTGCCTGCAGGCACCAGTCAGTTCTCCATGCCAGTAACCCAGCTCCAGTAACCGACCTCTATTGACCGAGGAACACCATGCGAAGTATTCATTTCTTACGAATTCTTGTTGGGGGCATCACCCTCTTGGCTTTGCTTGCTTCAGCGACTGCTGCGGAGATCGCGCCGCCTAAAGCGACCCCAATCCGCCTCCTGGATTTGCAGTGCCTCGGCGAGCCGATGGCGGCCTACGCGTTTTACTGCCGCACCGCCGTTGTCACCAAAGAAGGCCCATTCGCGCAAGCCCGCGAGTTCTGCGGCCCGCACAAGAAAGAATACGATGCCCCGGTGCGTATTGCGTCGCGCCGTGGCTGCATGAAGGAATGCATCAGCGGCGTGGCCTTCACCGATGTTGTCCTCAATACTTTCTTTGGCTTCAGCCATCGCCGGACGGCGGTTCGCTGCTCCGCGATCCGCAAACGCCGCGCCCCTTTCATGGAACGCTCGCGGGCCTGCGATTCCGTGGGAAACTTCACCAGCTCACCGCATCCGAGCATGCGGCATTCACATTACAAATGAACGAACATGAGCAAAAACATCCTCAACCTGCTAGCCACCCTGCTGCCCCAACTCCTTCTCGCACTCAACAGCGATGCCGCCGTGCCGATCTCTCCGGTGCAGGACCAGCCCGAGGCGAGGAAACTCGCCACCATTGAAAACGAGAACCTCCGGTTTTCCTTCGTTTCGGCGACTCGCGGTGGGCTGGCGAGCGCCCGCCCGTTGATCCAAGTTCGGACGGCTTCTGGATGGGTGGTCGCGCCCGTGGATGCTGCGGCGGAGTCCTACCAGGTGGTGTCAGCTCCCGAAACCGTCAAAATGGAGATTCCAATCCGCGGCTTCTATCCGCGCTGGCCTGATGCGGCCAAGGGAAAGTCTCAGGGGCCAAGAATCATTTGGGACGCGGGGAAGAGTTATGAGGCAATCGTCGCATCCGTGGAGCCGGTGAACCCACAACAGTTGAAACTGCGCTTCCATCCGCTGCCGGTCGGTTCGCTCGGGGCACTGTGGACTCTCGCGCCCGGTGGGAAAAGTGTGAAGGTTTCCCTGGCGTTTACCCCGACCCAAAAGGGACAGTTTTCCCTCGGCTACTTCCTGTTCAACCGCAAACCGCTGGCTCAGGTGGATGAGTTGCTGATGCCGATGCTGGTCAATGCCAAGCGATTTCCATCCGAAGAATACACCCTGCTGCAAACCCAGGCCCCGACCCCGATGTCGCTGATGCAGATTGGGCCGCTAAGTTGGGCGGTTTCCGGCGATCCCGGCTCCACGCCATTTGAATTTCCTGTTCCCGCCAAGTCGCGCTACGGCCTGCACATCCGCAACCCTCAGGGTCAGGTCCAGCCGTCCATCTACGGGCCCTTGGTGGGGACGCCAGAATCTGAAGCGTCGCCGGGCCAGCGGGTGAAATTTAATTTCCGCGTGCTGGTGCAACCGGGCGATTGGTATGACGGCTACCGGACGATTGCCGACGAGGTTTTCGGATGGCGCGACTACCGGCGCAATGGCAGCGGCTCGCTCACCGAGGCCGCGCTCAACATGATTGATCTCTACATGGACGACGCACACGGCGGCTGGTGGGAACGCGCCAAGGCACCGTATCAAGTTGAATCCAAAAACGGTTCCACTCAGTCCTCGCCCTTGACGGCCTTGTCGCTCTATCGGCTCACGGGTGACCGCGAGATTTACCGCCGTCGTTCGCTGCCCACCGTTGAGTTCATTCTTTCGCGCGATGGTCCGCACTTCTCGCCCATTCCGGAAAACACCGGCGGCTACGCCAAGGGATCCATGAAGGGACCGGTGAACATCTTCGGCGCCACGGTTTATGCTGGGTTGTGGGAAATGATGAACCGCCGCACGCCGGTGCTGCATGACATCGCGTTTCCCGCCAATGCCATCCGTTCCAGCGGCACGCAGCAGAATTTCGAAAGTCACAACCAGCCCTTCGACGAGTGGCTGGGCCGTTACCTTTTCACCGGCGACAAGGCATCCTTGGATCGCGCCGTCCGCGAGGCCGACGAATACATCGCCAAAGAGATCAACACCCGCCCGACCCGGGAGCTGGGCGTCATTCCGTTTTTCCTGATGCCTTACGTACCCACCTGGGAAGGACTGCTGCGTCTTTATGAAGTCACGAGGGAAAAGCGCTTTCTGGATGCGGCGGCGTTCGGCGCCCGGATGGTCATGACCGGGATGTGGACGCAACCCATGCCCACGGATGAACAGGTGAAAATCCACCCGAACGGTTTCGTCCACGGAGACAAATTGCAACTGCGGCTGCACAAGGGGATCGATCAATTTCGCCTCGGCTGGCCGCGCAAGGCCGGCGACGCACCGGAGCGGATGATTCCCGCCTGGCAGGTGTCGAACGTCGGGCTCGGATTCGAGCAACCCACCACCTACACCTATCAGACCAACGGCGGGCGCATGATCATGCAAGCGCCGTGGACAGCCAGCTTCCTGCGCCTCGCCACTTACACCGGCGACCAGCAGTTTGAAACCTACGCCCGCAACGCCACGCTCGGCCGCTGGAACAACTACCCCGGATACTATTACACCACGTTCACCGACCTGATGCAAAACCCGCGTTATCCCTACGAGGGGCCGGACGTGAGTTTCGTTTACTATCACCACATCATCGTCCACCTGTCATGGGTGCTGGACTATCTCGTGAGCGAAACCGGCTTGCGCTCGGGCGGCGCGATCAAATTCCCGGGCTTGCGCCAGTTCGGCTACGCCTATTTCGACAATCTTGTCTATGGCCACGCGCCGGGCGAAGTGCTCGGCGAGAAGGACGTGTGGCCGTGGCTGCGCCGCGGGCTCGTCAGCCTCGACAACCCGCAGGTCAACTACCTGACCGCCCACAACGGCAAGAGCTTTTTCCTCATCCTGATGAATGAGAACCCGGCCAAGGAATCGGTTAGGATCAAGTTCAACCCGGCGAACATCAACGGCGGCAAAACCGAGTTCACCAAGGCGCGCAACCTCGTCGCAGGAAACAGCGAGATTGCCCTGACGGACAACGCGGCGACGGTGCAACTCGAGCCGCGCGGCTGGACGGTGCTGGCTGTGGATGACCTGTCCATCGACGTGCCGGCTCACCGCGTTCCGCCACCTCCCAAGCCGTCCGCCGAACCCGGGTCCATCACCGTCGAGATCGAAAAGGACATGAACATCCGCGCGGCGGCGATTCAAATGGAGCCCGGACCCTGGGACGCTTTTGTCTGGTCAACGGCCGCCTCCGGCTCGCTCAAGGAAATCACCCTCGAGTGGCAGGCTGGCAATCAGACCGGCACGGTCAAGGATGCGGACTATCCCTACGAATTTTCCGTTCCGGTCCCCGCCGGTGAAACCCGCTTCACTTTCAAAACCAGCGGCATCAAGGCCGATGGAACCTCGTTCCAATCCAAGCCCGCATCCATTGGAGTAAGCCCATGAACAGACCGAATGAAAATGAATTACCATTCTAGCCAAAGAGACCGACTTGCGGGGGTGATATGGCTGCGCTCGATGAACGTCTGGTTTTGGATGGTCTTGCTTTTGGCAGTGCCCGGCGCGTCCGGGCAGGCGAAGGACGCGGCGCGTCCGAACGTTCTGTTCTTCCTGACCGACGACGAGAGCTGGCTGGAGCGCAGCGCCTACGGTTGGTCGAAGCTGCCGACGCCGGCGTTCGACCGGGTGGCGCAGCAGGGGGTGTTGTTCATGAACGGTTTCACCACTGCTCCATCTTGTGCGCCAGCTCGGGCCAGCGTGCTGACCGGACACCATTTTTGGGAGCTTGAGCAGGGAGGCTTCATCCAGGCGTATATTCCCAAGAAATATCCCGTTGTCTCGGCAATACTAGCCAACCACGGCTACCAAGTCGGGCTCACCGGCAAGGGCTGGGGGCCGGGGTCGCATTCGACCTTGGGCATTCGCAGCGACTCGCTCGGTAGGAACTTCAAAAGCAAAGAAATTGCCAATCCACCCCAGGGAGTTCATGCCACCGACTATGCGGCCAACTTTGACCAATTCCTTAAATGGCGGGATCCCAAGAAACCTTTCTTCTTCTGGGCGGGTATCATGGAGCCGCACGAACCCTCCGGGAAGACGAACTACCTGAGGCTGGAGAAGGAGTTTGGCGTCAAGCTGGATCAGGTGTCGCTGCCTCCGTTTATGCGCGATACGCGCGCCAACCGAATCGAGCGGGCCAATTTCCTCTATGAGATCTGCCTCCTGGACACCCATCTGGCCCGCATGCTGGAGAGTCTCGAAAAAGCCGGCGAGCTGTCCAACACCTATTAAGCCCGGACGGTCAATAGGCAAAATGAATTTCTTTCGGAAGCGTTCACGCTTCCGGTTTTACGTCTCCAGAACGAGGGCTCCGACTTAATTT
>JALOTT010000215.1 GCA_025457745.1 Verrucomicrobiota bacterium | reverse complement strand
GAATTGGTCGTTTCATATTGGATAGCAGATGGGCATTGCGCGGGATGGCTGGGAAGGAATCAGTTCTTCTTCCCCCGAACCACCACTTCAGCCCGTCGAAGACGCAGGCTCTGGCCATATTCACGCCAGACGCTGGCTTTCATATATGCCCCAAGCTTGGGTCTGCCTTTCAGAAGAAAATGAACCGCACCCCGGCGCTGATGTTCCAATCTTCCTTGTGCCAGTCTCCGGCGATGCGGCTGCCGCCGTGAATCCAGACGCCCGTGGTCTTGCCGACCATCTTGCCGATTTCGCCATCGCAACTGAATTGCACGCGACCGCCATTGTGGTAGTCCACCCACAGTTGCGGGTCCGCGAGAAACCACCAGCCGGATTGGGTGGTGTGGGCGGCCAACACGCGATACTGGCCCTGCACGATGTCATCTCGATCTTCGTCACCCGCAACGGAGAACAGGTGTTTGGCAATCCCGGCGGCAAAAGTCTGCGCGGAGAAGGCATGCACGGCGACGACCGTGGGGTTGAGTTGGTATTTGCCAGAGCCGAGGGGGTTCTCGCTGGCGATGGGGAAAACCGCCTCCAGCCCTACGATGTAGGTCCATTGACCGTCGCGAAACTGCACCCGACCGCGCACGTTAAGGTCGCTGACGCCGAAGTCGTGGCGTCCCGGTGAATCAAAGTAGGCGACCGGCAGCTCGATATTGAGGCTGTATTGGCCTTGGATGGCGCGGTCATATTTCAGCGTGAGCGTGCTGAGGCTGACGTCATTGTCGCCGTCAATCATCGAGAACTTGGGCAGCAATTCAAATTTGGTGAGGTTGTCAGCCGGGTTCACACCTCGGACTCCGCCGGCCTCGCCCATTTCGGGTTTGTCTCCAGTGCCGTATTCACTGGCCGGTTCGAGCGTGAGTTTCGCATTTGACCGCTTGCTGGTCACGCCATCCAGGCCGTCCGCAGCGGAAGGGGACAGGCAAAGCCCGGTTGAAACCAGAGCGATGGTGAGCAAGAGAGAGTGTTCCTGGTTCAATGCGAGTTCTGCTGTTCGTGGGGAGTTGGATTATTGGGGCGATCATCAATAAGCTGTCCAGCCGCCATCGGTGGCCCAGGCCGCGCCGGTGATATTCGAGGCGTCTTCCGAGAGCAGGAAGAGAATGATGGAGGCTTGTTCCCACGGGGTGGCCATCCGGTGTTTGGAATCGGCATACATGAGCAAGCTCTGGGTTTTCAGCATGCCCATGTTGGCAACCTTAGGCCGGTCGGGATTGGCGGCTTGCTCCTGCATAATACCCATAACCTTGGCGAAGGCGGATTCGGTCATGGGGGTATCGGTCGCAGCCATGTTGACTGAATTAACGCGGATGCCAAACGGTGCATAGTCAATGGCCGCATTGCGGGTCAGTCCGGTTACTCCGTGTTTGCTTGCGACATAAGCAGGGTTTCCCGCCAAGCCGGTCAGCCCGGCAATGGAGCCGATGTTCACAACCGCTCCCCCTTGGCCCTGCTTGAGCATCTGGCGCAACTCCGCCCGCATGGACTTGAAGATGCCCGTGGTATTCACGGCTAACACTTGATCCCAATACTCGTCAGTCGCCTCGTGAATCGGGGCAAAGAGTAAATTCCTGGGCTGTTTGAGGTCGAACTGATGGTCCGGCGCGTAGCCGTCCATCACGCCCGCGGCGTTGACCACCAGGTCAACACGATCAAAGGCCTTTACCGTTTCGACCACCATGCGGTCGCAGTCTTCGGTTCGCCGGACATCCGTCAGCACGAAGATCGCCTTCTTGCCCTGGTTGGTGATGGCGGCAACAGTTTCCAGTCCCTCCTTGAGGAGGATGTCCGCCACCACCACCGTGGCGCCTTCCCGCGCCGCCCGGATGGCCGTGGCGCGTCCGATCCCGCGCGCCGCCCCGGTCATCAGAATCACCTTCCCCTTGAATCGTCCAGGAATGAAATAATCCGGGTCTGTTGGCGAGACATCCAAAGGCTTCCCGGTAAATCCAGCCAGGGCCGGTTGCGTGGCGCTGGCCTGCGTCGGCGTCTTTGTGTCTACCGCCTGCTGCGCCAGGCAACCCAACGGCACTAACAATGCAAGTGCCAATGGGGTAAAGAGGGAATTTGTCGGTTTTATCTTCATAGATCTTGGTGCTGTGTTTTGGTTTGTGCGTCCAACATTCTAAAATTTCAAGGTGAGGTTGATCAACCCGCCCCACCAGTCATGCGCTCCGGTGGTGATGATGTCGCGGAGTCCCTGGCCGGGAAACGAACCGGCAATGCCCGCAGTGAGAAACACGTGCTGGCTAAACATGTGGATGTACTCGACGTAAAACTCATGGGACAGTTCGCGATCGGGGACGCCGCTGACGAGAACCGGCGCGCCACCTGAAACCTCCACCCGCGCGGCTTGGCCAAACTGGAGGGGGCTGTTCGCTTCCGCGGCCTGAACGTACCAGTAGTTCAGGTTGAGGAAATCCCGCTGCGACATCGTCAATTCCAACCGGACGCGATGAGCGATGATGTTGGCGTTGAGTAGACCGAGTGAGCTGTTGCCGCCCGAGGACCAGGTGTCCGGACTGGGCAAGTAGAAGAGCGGATCGAAGCGTTCAAGCCGCCCCGAAGTGCCCGGATCATCTCCCGAAAAATAGCGGGGCGAGTAACTCAAGCGCGGGACGAAGGGCAGCTTGAAAAAGCGATAACCGATCTCCACCCCGCCGCCCCATGCTTCCATGTTGATGCGCTCATTTCGTTGGAGCACAACCTCGCCCAGGAAGGAGAACCCTGCGAGCGCCCCTTCGGTCGGTGCCCATTTCCAGTAGCCGTCGAAAGCTTCCAAGCCGTCGCGTCCATTTGGAATCACAGTCACCGGCGCTTGAGGATAAGGATACTCGGATTCGAGCACCTTCACGAAGGCGAGCCCGGCGAACTGGCCCGGTCTTGGTTCCCATTTCAGGTTCACGCCCGCGAGCCGGTTGTGCAGGTCGTTCGATTCGAGTTCATTCGGATCGAGGTAGAATCCCTCCAAAGTGAGCTGCCTCCACGTGGCTCGGGCAATGCCGGCCATCTCCCACGCGCGATACGGAAACGTCGTCACAGCACCGCGTTCAAATCCGTTGCCCGCACCGACCGCAATTAGGAACTGATTGCCGAGCACATACGATTGCTGGCCGCCGGAGAGGTCCACCTTGAAGTCGCCCGAAGCGTCCTGCCAACGAATGCCGAGGTAGGCGTTCTCGGGCAGCACCTTGCCCTCGTTCTCCTGCTCGAACACGTCCTTGCCCAACGTGCTGGAGCCGATGATCGCCGCGCCGCCGTAAAGCGTGAACTGATCGGAGACGTGATAGTTCACCGTCAGGCCCGGCTTGACGCAGCTCTCCAACCAATAGTGCTCGGTCGGGTACCCGGCGGCCGGAGCGAAGGTTTGCGCCAGCCCCCAAAACGCGTGCCTTCCGACCGAGCCTTGCGCGCTGGCCTCAATCGAGAATTTCAAATCCACCGGCCCATTGCTGTAGTGGAGCGGATTTTTCGGCGAGGCGGGAACGTCCACCGTAGCCGTGGCTTCGGCGGCAATGTTGGAATCTGCCGCGGCGAACAGTCCGGCAATTGCCGCAAGCAGGCGGAGGGATTTGAAGGTCATTCGAGATGAAATCCTTCCTCGGTTCGCATTTACTCGCCCGGCTTGAGCGAGCCGCCCTTTTGGCGCGGCGGGAAATCCTCCAACGACTTGAGGTGCGCGGCGAGGGCATCCTGCACCTGGCCGCCCCATGCGACGCCAAGCTTCATGGCAATCTCCTGCGACTTCCAGCCGTCGTGCTTCTCAAACGGGTCCATCCGCAGGTTGAAGATGAGCGCGCTGGGCTTGTTGTAATCGAAGAACCCTTCGCGCGCATAAAAATGAGATTTCCAGTTGCCGATGCGAATCGCGGCCAGTTGCGACTCGTTGTAGTAGTAAACGATGTTGCGTTTCGAAGCGGCGTTGCCCGTCCAATGCTCAAGATTATTAACGCCATCAATCATCACCTTGTGCGATTTCTTCAACTGTTCCGCAACATCCGGGACGCCGGCCGCCGCGGCTAAAGTCGTGAACAAGTCCGTGTTGTCCTGTATTCCGTTCGACACTTTGCCGGCTGGGATTTGCGCCGGCCACCGAATCAGCATTGGCACGCGCACACCACCTTCCCATGTGGTGGCCTTCTCAGAGCGGAAGGGCGTGGTGCCCCCGTCCGGCCACCAGGTCACCATGGCGCCGTTATCGGCGGTGAAGAGTACGATGGTGTCCTTGGCCACCCCAAGATCATCGAGTTTCTTCAGCAAGTCACCGACCTGCAGATCGAGTTCCATCATGCCGCTGCCAAACACGTCCATTTCCGATGAATGGGGTGCCGCTAGGTTCTCGCGTCCGGGACGCAGGCGCGTGTAGATGTGCATCCGCGACGGCGCATGCCAGACAAAGAAGGGTTTCTCCTCCTTTACCGCCTTTTCCATGAACTTCATTGAGCGGTCTAGGAATTCATCGTCCACGGTTTCCATGCGCTTGCGGGTGAGCGGGCCGGTGTCTTTGATTTTCTGTTTGCCGACGCGACCAAAACGACCGTCCACCGTCGGGTCATCGGTATCGGTGGCGACGCAATCCAGCACGCCGCGAGGACGGTAGCGTTGGTTGAAGCCCTCGTCCTTCGGCCAGTCGCCCAATTCCGGCTCTTCCTCGGTGTTGAGGTGATACAAGTTGCCATAGAACTCATCAAAGCCGTGAACCGTGGGCAGGTGATCATTCCGATCCCCCAGATGGTTCTTTCCGAACTGCCCGCAGCGATAGCCCAGCGACTTGAGCACCTCGGCAAGAGTTGGATCGCGCTTATCAAGTCCGATGGGCGATCCGGCCAATCCCACGGTGGTCAATCCCGTGCGGATGGGCAGTTGCCCCGTGATGAACGCCGCGCGACCCGGAGTGCATGTCGGCTGTGCGTAATGATCGGTAAACAGAATTCCCTCCTTCGCCAGCCGGTCAATGTTCGGCGTGGGCACCATCATGCCGTGACTGTAGGCGCCGATGTTCCAGACGCCCACGTCGTCGGTCATGATCATCAGGATGTTCGGGTGTTTGGTTGCAGCTTGGGTGACGGTTCCCGTTATGGACGCCGCCAGCAGCAGGAGGATCAGTGATCGAATCGTGGTTGTTTTCATTTTCATTGGTTCATTTTTGGTTGGAGGTTAGTCTCTTCCGACAGGCTCAGGGCTTGTTGCCCCACACAACGACTTGAGCCCGGCCTTTGTCGCCGCCGCCGACACTGCGGTAGCGAAACACGATCTTCTTAATGAGCCGGGCTTCCCCGGGCAGATCAATGACGCGGCTTCGCTCGCCGGCTCGCACCACCGCCCGCAAGGGGACATCCAGCACCGTTCCGTTGACCAGGTGGACGTTCATATCGTCGAAATTCACAGCGGTTTTGCGAACCTCAACGACGATCTGCCGGACAAAACCCTTGCCCGCACAGCGAATCTCGTCCCGGTCTTTCGAAAAAGTGACGGTGGCCGAGCCCAGCTTGCGCCAGTCCTTGGCCCAGTCAGAACCGGCCGGCGCGGGAAACACAAGGCACATCGCTGCCAGCATCACGGCCAGCTTCAGCAGAAACGGGGTATTGCTTTGTTTGGCGTTCATCACATTCTCTTGCGGGTTGGTTACTTTTGCGGTTGCGGCGCGACGGCGGACAGGGTCAAGCCTAGCGCCTTGAATTCCTCCACAAGTTTGTCAACCGCCTTCCCGAGCGGTTCGGCATCCTCGTTCGCCTTCTTGACGACTGGCCTCACAGCATCCAGCCCTGCGCGCGTCAAGTCAGCGCTTAATGCGATCCGAATGTCAGCCAAGTCGGACATCAAGGGCCGACGGGTCTTGTCCACCTCGGCATAGGCAATCCCGATTTTCTCGAACTGCTTCGTCACTGCCTCCTTGCGAACGAGACTGCGATTGCGGATGTCCTCATTTTGAATCTTGGCAAGTTCTTCATCCCATTTCTCGAAGTAAGCCGCGCCTTTTGCCTGCATGCTCGCTGACTTGCTTCCCGCGTCCTGAATCTGGCTTTCCCAAGTCTTCAGGAAGGAATTGAACTTCTTGAATTGCGGGCGCAGGTCGGGTTGCGGGTTATCCACCAGATCGTTCAACGCGGCAAGTGTTGCCTCCCGCGTTGTCTGAGCCTTGGCGATCCGGTCGGCGGCACCTTGCAGTCCCTCGGCTGTGGCTTCACCCTTCTGATGGCCGCTTGAAGCGCACCCCGCCAACGCCGCTATCCGGAGGCATTCCATGTTCGACCTGACTGGCAAGACCGCGCTCGTGACGGGCGCGACCGGCGGCATCGGCGGCGCGGTGGCGCGCGCGCTCCACGCGCAGGGCGCGACGGTGGGGCTCTCGGGCACCCGCGTCGAGGTGCTGCAGGCGATGGCGGCCGAACTCGGCGGACGCGCCTTCGTGCTCCCGGCCAATCTCGGCGACCGCGAGAGCGTCGAGGCGCTGGTGCCGGCTGCCGAGGCCGCGATGGGGCAGGTCGATATCCTCGTCAACAATGCCGGGGTGACGCGAGACAACCTCTTTATGCGCATGAAGGACGACGAGTGGGACACCGTCATCCGCGTCAATCTGGAGGCGGCGTTCCGTCTTTCGCGGGCGGTGCTGCGCGGGATGATGAAGCGCCGCTGGGGCCGCATCGTCTCGATCACCTCCGTGGTGGGTACGACGGGCAATCCCGGCCAGGGCAACTACGCTG
>JALOTT010000214.1 GCA_025457745.1 Verrucomicrobiota bacterium | reverse complement strand
GAAACCCTGGAGAAATGTTTATGAAATCAATTCGTATTGGCAACAGCTCATTGAATGCCGCCCGCCTCGCCTTTGGCTGCTGGCGGATTGCCGAGCCCGGCACCGACGGACGCGCGGCGGTGCGGTCGGCATACGAGGCCGGCTACACGCTCTTCGACGGCGCTGACATTTACGGTGGCGGCAAGGCGGAGGAAGTTCTTGGACGCGTGCTGCGTGAAGTGCCCGGGATGCGGGAGCGCATCCTCATCACCAGTAAATGTGGCGTGCGCCCGGCTGGCACGCCCAGCCCGGATTCGCCGGGGCGATATGATTTCTCAGCGCAGCACATCGTCAATTCGTGCGAGCAATCGCTGCAACGCCTGGGTGTCGAGACGATTGATCTCTACCTGCTGCATCGGCCGGATTTCTTGGCCGACCCGCATGAAATTGCCGGCGCGTTCGTGCAATTGCTCGGTGCAGGCAAGGTGCGTTTCTTCGGCGTGAGCAATTTTCGGCCGAGCCTCGTTTCCGCATTGCAGGCGGCTTGTCCGCTGCCGCTGGTGGTCAATCAGGTTGAAATCAGCCTCGCGAAACTCGACGCATTTACCGATGGTACGCTGGATCAATGCCTCGAACGCAAGCTCACACCGATGGCCTGGAGTCCGCTGGGCGCGGGTTTGTTGGGCGATGGTGCCAAGTGTTTGCTGCCTGCGAAAAAGACGTATCGCACGGACGGCATAGTGAAAGCGCTTGATGGAGTCGCGCGCGCGCGCGGAGTTTGTCGCACGGCCATTGCCTTGGCGTGGCTACTGAAGCATCCGGCCAGTCTCATGCCCATCGTCGGCACAACCGATCCGCAGCGCATCCGACAAGCCACACGGTCAGATGAGCTCGAATTGACGCGTGACGAGTGGTATCGCTTGCTGCTGGCGGCGCGGGGGGAAGCGTTGCCGTAAAAAAGTCAAAAGTCTTGAGCCTGGAGTCTAAAGTTTTGCGGTTGTTCGTCGCCATCGCTTTGCCCGAGGAAGTCAAGGTGGCGTTGGGTGGTGTGCAGGGCGAGTTGAAGGAGGTACTGCCTCTGAAATCCACCGCGTGGACCAAGCCGGAGAACTTCCACCTCACGCTGCGATTTTTGGGGCGGGTGGAGCTTGGCCGTGTGTCGGAACTGGAGCGCCACTTACGCGAGAATCTGGCACAATTCGGCGAGTTGGAATTGATCTGCGAGCGACTCGGTTGTTTCCCTGGCCCGCGTTTGCCGCGCGTGGTTTGGACTTGGGTGCATGATCCGGGCGAGCGGTTGGCACTGCTGCATCGAAGCGTGTCGGAAGCGGTCGGAGGCTTTGGGGAAAAGCCGGGCCAAGAGCGCTTCGTTGGCCATGTAACCATCGCCCGCCCGAAACAGACAACGCGAACAGAGGCGGAACGGCTGGCGCGGTTCATCGAGAGCGCCGGAAATCGGCGCTTTGGCGGGTGGAATTGTAGCGAAGTGGAACTGATCCAGAGTGAGTTGTCGGCGGGCGGCAGCCGCTACACAAGGCTGGCAAAATTCCGACTCTCGCAGCAGCCTCCCGCGACAAGAACATGAGCAAAAGCCCCCTGCGACGATCCGAGGACTTCCTGAAGATCGCCGACCAGTTTAAACTCGGCGCGCTGACGACCGAGTCCTCGCACGCGGTCACGGCGAACTTGAGCGACACGGCCAAGCGCGACATCGCCGCCGGGCTGAAGCTGTTGTTCGACGTGGACGACGATGTCATCCGAAAGTATGGCGAATTCGCGGAGTCGGGTCGCGCCCGGCAGATTGCGGACACGCTTCTGGCTGCGCTGAAGAACGGCGGCAAGATTTTCTTCACCGGCTGTGGCTCGACGGGGCGCTTGAGCATTCAGCTCGTTTCCATTTGGCGTGATTTTTGGCAGCAGGTAGGGCGCGGCACTCCGTGCGCGCCGCTTTCCGAAATATCATACCCCGACGCGCACGGAGTGCCGCGCTCTACCATGGATGACTGGGAGAATCGCGTATTTCCGGTGATGGCTGGCGGGGATTTCGCGCTCAACAAGGCGGTGGAAGGTTTTGAGGATTTTACCGCGTTCGGCAAAAAGCAGCTTGCCGATCTGGGCGTGTGCGACAAGGACGTTGTCTTTGCCATCACGGAAGGTGGCGAAACATCGTTCGTCATTGGCACGGCATGGGAGGGCGTGGAGGTTGGGGCGAAGGTTTATTTTGTTTACAACAATCCTGACGACGTGCTGTGCGCCCACATGCAGCGCAGTCGCGAAGTCATCGAAGACCCGCGCATCGAGAAGATCAACTTGACGACGGGGCCAATGGCCATCACCGGTTCGACACGAATGCAGGCGACGAGCATCCAACTCGCCGTATTGGTGACGGTGTTGGAGATGGTCGTGCGGGATTTAGTTGGTAGCCGCCGAGGTAACGAGGCGGACATTGCCGGCGTACGAACGAATCCACCTCCTCACGCCGGCGGCTACGAGTCGGCAGACGTGCCCGCGCTATTTCTCGCCAAACTCACCGAACTTCACGCCACTTTGAAATCGCCCGCCGTCCTTGCACAACTCGCAAAGCTCGTGGCGATGGAGGAATCGGTTTATCGCGCGGGCCGGAAGAACAATTACCTCGCCGATCGCGTGGGCATTGACATGCTCACGGACACCACCGAACGCTCGCCGACGTATTGCACCCCGCCGTTCCGCAAATTCGACGACGCCACGGCCACGGAGTCATGGGCGTTTCTCTATGTGCCGTACGCCGACTCGCCGAGCGCGTGGGAGTGCGTTTGCAAACGCAGGCCACGCTGCGTCGAGTGGCGCGCGGACGACGTGCGCGGCCTCGTGCCGGACGACAAGTTAGCCCGCACGGTCGAGATCATTGGCAAGATCGGCTACGCGGAGTTGATGCGCTTCCGCATCGGGTTGGATGGAATCAAAGATCGTCCGCTTGGTGTCGGCGATGGTGCGGTGGCGTTGGTCGTCGAAGCGGAAAAGAATTCATTGCTCGCGGCGGATGGATTTTATCGCACACACCTCGACGCGGCGCGAAAGGCTGGCGCAAGGACGGGATTGATTTTCCTCGGTAGCGCTGAGGCCTGCCGTGAGGTGGGTAAGTTTGTGGCGGGATGGAATCCGGATTGCGTAGCCGTGCTCGTGCCCGTGCCGAACTTGGTAGGGACGCGTTCCACCGCGTCCCCATCTTTGCCGCCAGAAGTTTGGGACGCGGGTGGAACGCGTCCCTACCAAATTCAGAATGAGTTTCTACTGAACGGCGTGATGCGCGTCGGCCTCAAGATGCTGCTCAACGCGCTTTCCACCTGCACGATGGTCCGCCTGGGTCGCGTGATGGGCAACACCATGATCTGGGTCGTGCCGAGCAACTTGAAGCTGATTGACCGCGCGACGCGTTACATTCAAAAGCTCACCGGGTTGGATTACGAAGCCGCGAATCATTTGCTGTTCGAGGTCATCGAGTTTGTTGAGCCGCGGATGAAAGCCGACCAGGCGTATCCGCCGGTGGTGGGCGTGTCCGTGGTGCGCCATCGTCATGGCTTGACCAACGAAGAAGCGGAGCGGCAGTTGATGGTGGAGATCGGCTAAATTCCCCGCTTGCTTTGGCGGGTGGTTTTGGCGAAGAGTGAAGCGTGATTCAACGCAGGCAAATCCGAAAGTTCGCCGAGGCGGTCGCGCAAACATTCCGCCCGCACAAAATCATTCTTTTCGGCTCATACGCCTACGGCAAGCCGACGGAGGATTCAGACGTGGATTTGCTGATCGTCATGAATCGAACGCGAGTGCGCGGCGAGCGGATGTCCGTGCGCATTCGGCGGCGCATCCCTGCAGGTTTCCCTCTCGACTTGCTGGTGCGCACGCCTAAATTCATTGCCCAGCGGATGGCTTGGGAGGATTGCTTTACCCAGGAAATTCTCACCAAGGGCAAGGTGCTGTATGAAGCCGGACACGCGGTCGGGACTTGATCGTTCTTCACCGCAAGTTAATTCGCCGCGGGCCAGTGACTTCACGCTTTCTCCCTCACCCCAGCCCTCTCCCGCTGGGAGAGGGAGAATTGCATTCAGTCTGTCGAATAAACGAGCGACGGGATTTGCCAACCGTCGTTCGCATACCCGAACGCGTTTGACCGCAGTTCCCTCTCCCAGCGGGAGAGGGTGAGGGTGAGGGAGAACGTTCGAATCAACCAAATTTTGAACTTGACCGACCACAAGCCGGGGGATACGAGAAGCCAAACAGAGAAACCGCAGAGGTATGAAAATACAACTTCCCAAGTTGATTCCGGCGATGCTTGCCTTGTTCGTCCTGAACGCCGCCGCCGACACGCGCTACGTGGATTTGAACAGCACCAACTCGACGCCGCCTTACACCAATTGGTTCACAGCGGCGACGAACATTCAAGATGCGGTGGATGTAGCTATGCCGAGTGACGAGATCGTAGTGACCAATGGCATCTACGCTACTGGTGGTCGGGCTGTGCGCTTCATGACCAACCGGGTGGTGTTGGACAAGCCCATTACGCTGCGAAGCGTCAATGGCCCAAGTTGGACTATGATCATGGGGGACGGAAACGCGAGTCTCCGTATTCCCTACGTGCGATGCGTATTCCTTACGAATGGTGCGGCCCTCGTTGGTTTCACGCTAACCAACGGCCAAACAAAATCTTCCGAGATGGGCGGGGGCGCTTGCTCGGACGTCTACCCTTTCGCCACCACGACTGCTGTCCTGTCCAACTGTGTTCTCAAAGGCAATTCGGCTGAACGCGGCGGAGCCGCCTACGGCGTTATACTGAACAACTGCGTTCTGAATGATAACACTGCCAGCGCGGGCGGGGGCGCAGCCAACTGCACTTTGAACAATTGCAGGATTTCCAGCAACACAGCCAGCGCTACATTCCCGTTTCCGCCCGGTTGTTTGGGTGGCGGACTCTACCGCTGCAAGGCGAACAACTGCCTGATCGTCGGCAATTCAGCTTCAGAGGTTGGCGGGGGTATTTGCGGTGGCGCGTATAACAACTGCACGCTTGTAGGCAACACCGCGCCAGCAGGCGGGGGAGTGGGCTCCGGTGTGATCACGGCATTAACCAACTGCATCGTCTTCCATAATTCTGGCACGACTGGTTCAAACTACCAGGTGGGTCCGTACTTTTTCTACTGCTGCACTACTCCGCTTCCCGCCGGAGCGGCTAACATCACGAACGAGCCGCGCTTTGTTGACTTCGCGGGCGGCAACCTGCGATTGCAATCCAATGCACCTTGCATCAACGCCGGCAACAATTCTTATGCGCCATCAGGAACAGACTTGGACGGTAATCCGCGCATTGCTGGCGGCACGGTGGACATTGGCGCGTATGAATTTCAAACGCCCAGTTCGGCTCTTTCCTACGCTTGGGCCGAGCAATACAGTTTGCCGACGGATGGCTCGGCGGATTTCACTGATACCGACGGCGATGCCGCGAACAACTGGCACGAGTGGCGGGCGGACACGATTCCAACCAATGCGCTTTCCGTGCTGCGAATGGTGGGGGCCACGAATGGCGCGGTCGGCCTGGACGTGACGTGGCAAAGTGTTACCACCCGCAACTATTGGTTGGAGCGCGCGACCAATCTCGGCGACGTGCCACCGTTCCAATCCATCGCCACGAACATGGCGGGCGCGTCCGGAACGACCACCTACACGGACACGAGCGCGACCAACGGCAGGCCTTATTTTTATCGCGTGGGGGTGCAGTGAGCAGTGACGGACAGCAAGAATAAAAACGTTCAACATTCAACTTTGAACGGCGAATTTTTTTGAGCGCGTCGGTTGGCGAGTTTCGTTCGGTGTTGAGCGTTCGATGTTGAATGTTGAATGTTTGCGTTCGAGTTGTTTGCCTCTATACAGACCACTGGCCCTTTGCTAGTTTGTAACCATTATGTCAACGGAAGCCAAATCAGTGGACGACATCCTCCTGGAAGCGGAAGACAAAATGATCAAGACGGAGCAGGTCGTGCAAAACGAATTCGCCGGCGTCCGCACCGGCAAAGCCTCGCCCGCGCTCGTGGAAAACATCATGGTGGAGGTCTATGGTTCGCACATGCGCATTCGCGAACTGGCGGGCATCACCACGCCCGAACCGCGCGCGCTGGCGATCCAGCCGTGGGACGCCACCACGCTGCATCCCATCGAGAAGGCAATTCAAAAGGCCAACATCGGTTTGAACCCGACGATTCAAGGCAAGAGCATCCGGATTTTTTTCCCGGAGTTGAGCCAGGAACGGCGTCAGGAATACGTGAAGATGGTCAAGAACATGTCGGAGAACGCGAAGGTGGCGATCCGCCACGTCCGCCGGGACGCGATGGACGAATTGAAGAAACAGAAGACCGCCGGAAACACTCCCGAAGACGACGAGAAGCACGGCGAGAAGGAACTGCAAAAACTTCACGACCAATACATCGGCAAGATTGAGGAGCACCTGGGGCACAAGGAAAAGGAAATCATGACGGTGTGAGAGAGTTTTGTGTCAGGTGCGTGGTGTCAGGTGTCAGGTTTGCGGAAGTCAGCCGGGCTTGGTCTGATACCAACGTTCAATGAATATCGGTGGAATTGGCGGTGGCTGGTAGGGCGCGTCACTCCGTGCGCGCCGTTCGTGGTAAGGTCATGCCCGGCGCGCACGGAGTGACGCGCCCTACCTGTTGAAATACCGATCTCCAAGTGTAAATAGCATTACTCTTAATCCGTCAATCCCCCCAACGAATGGATTAAGATGAAGAGAAAGA
>JALOTT010000213.1 GCA_025457745.1 Verrucomicrobiota bacterium | reverse complement strand
TTGCCACGGCGGCAAGGAAACGCAGCGCAACGCCGGCCGGATGATTTGGGTCATGGCTGGCCTGCGCGGTTGCCGATTCAACAGGCTGGTGTGCGGGCGCGTCCGGGACTGGCGGGGACGAGGATAAATTGCCAACTGCCGGCTTCACCAGCTTGTAGCGTAGCCGTGTCCCGCCGGAACGCGGATTGTCCTCCAGGATTTCCACCAGCGCGACCGCGCCTTCGCGGGTCTTGACCGCATGAACGTTCTCCGCATTCAACGTGAACAGCCGGGGATTGCCTTGCGCGTCGTAGTCCTTGAACGCTTCCTCAGCAGCGCCCACTGCTTTTACCACAAAGTTCGTCGTGAGCGTGTCGAACGCCCTCAAATCGGCCCGGCTGCCCACCTTCTCCGCCACCAGTATGTGGACGCCGTCCAACTGGTCCAGCCCTCGCCCCGCACCCTGCTTCCGCAAATCAACGCCGTTGGCCCGCATCCATTCCCGCACCAATTCGGATTGAGCACCGCCGAAAAGGAGTTGGCCCTTGGCCCGCAGCGCTTCGATCAGGTCAGCCGGCGTGCTCAAAACCCGGCCGGTGTCCAGGTCCAGAAAGCAATCGCGCAACTCGGCGTCGCCGGTCAACTCCACCTCGCGGCAGGGCTGGTAGCCGGGCTGCGAGGAATGGCTGTGGTCCACGACGTTGAACGCCGACACCTCGATGCCGCGCATGAGGAAGGACACGCGCTGGCTGTCCTCCGACCACTCAATCCGGGCATGCTGCTGGTCGAAGGTGTAATCTGCAAGCGCGCGGTCGGTGTAGTTCGTGGCCAGACGGTCGAATGGGACCGGGACTTCCCAAAGATCAAAAAAATCCGGGCCCTGCACGGAAAACCAGTAGAAGAATTTGTCTCCGTCGATAATGCGCATGGCGCGTTTGGCCCCGCCCCTTGCTGAGTAACGGCCATCCGGAGAGTCAGTGCAGACCATGCCCCCGATGAAACGCGGCTGTTGCGAGAAATAGACTACCGCCCCGCCCCCAAGCGCCAAGACCAAGACCAGGCTGAAAGCAATTCTCTTGCGCCACCGTCGCGGACGATTGGGGGGCTTGCCCGTCACGCCGGGCGGTTTGTTGTTTCCTGACGGCGCGTTGGCTGCGCGCCATGCAGCGCGGATGAGCAGAAGGCTCAATGCGGTGCAAACGAGCCCGATTGTCGCCACCTTCAATACCGTGGAGCCTGAAGGTCCGAAATCATGCACAAGTCTGGTTCCGAAATCATGCACAAGTCTGGTCTCCCACTCATCACCAATGATTTTCCCCGCCGAAATGAGACCTGCGTTGATGACCAGCAGCGGGAAGAACAGCCCATCAAACACCGCCAGCCACATTCCATGAAGTTTCCCCGCCGAACGGCGAATTTGTGAGACGGCAATCCAGCCGAGAATGGTCGTGCCGAAAGGCGCGGTCAGGCCCAGCGGGAGGAGCGTGACCATGAGCAGAATCTGCCACCAGGACGGCCCGGGCTGCGGCTGGCCTGATTCCACAACAACGGAGTGCGGCATCAACAATAAGGCAGCGGCAAAGAAGAAAGGCAACCAGCACGCCCCCACGATGGCCGTGCGCGAGAAGCGCGAAGGGATTTCCGATTTCCGATTTCCGATTTCCGGATCTTCGGTTTGAGCCTCCTCACGTCGGCTGCCACCGGGCGGATTGTTTCCGTTGCGCCGTTGTAACCAGAGCGGCAGGCCGATGACAAGCGGCAAGACCAGCCCAATGAAAAAGGCATTGATCCATAGCAAATTCGCCATAAGCGTTTTCGCCCACGGCAGAAAGAAACGTTCCGCGACCGGGTCTTTCGTGATGGCATTCAACGCATGCGCGCCCACGGTTCCGCCACCGAAGGCAAAGTAACCCACCGCCGCACCGCCGATGGCGATTGGGGCAATCGCGCCGCCGCCGATGGCAAAGAGCAGCGCAACCGCGAAGCCGCCGAAGGAAACCAATCCGAGCGCACCGCCACCGAAGGCAACAACTCCCACGGCGACGCCGCCAAAAGCAAAACCGCCCGTCGCCACTCCACCGAAGGCAAATACACCTTGGGCAGTGTCGCCAATCGCAATGATGCCGCGTGCGATGCGCTTGTTGCCGGTGGCGGGATCAAAGCCCGTGGCCACATGCAGCAGCGGCAAGCCGAAAAGCGTGGCTTTGGAGCGGTAATCCACTCCACGATACATCCACGGAACACCGACCGCGGGTGAGTTGCCGGCTGGCGCCGCCGCGGGTGAGTTGCCGGCTGGCGCCGTGGTGGCAAGGGTTTCAATCCGCGTCTTGAGCACGCTGGCCTGCTGGTAGCGCAGTTCAGGGTTCTTCTCCAACGCGCGCAACACCACTTCATCCAGCCGCACATCGATGTGAACTTTCTTCGACGGCGGTTCGATGCGTTTGCCCGGCAGTTCGCCGGTGAGCATCTGGTAAAACACCACGCCCAACGCGTAAATGTCCGCGCGATGATCCACCTCGCCCGGCGCTTTGATCTGCTCCGGCGACATGTATTGCGGCGTGCCCATGATCTTGCCGGCTTCGGTGAAATCGGCGGTGGCGGAAACCTCGGAGCCGGACATCTCCTGCGAGGAAAGCGTGCGACGGTCACAGACCGCCGCTACAATTTTGGCCAGCCCGAAGTCCGCCACCTTCACGCGACCACGGCGGTCCATGAGGATATTCTCCGGCTTGATGTCGCGATGGACGATGCCCTGGTCGTGGGCGAATTGCAGCGCATCGCAAATCTGCGGCACGATGGCGAGTGCGTCGCGCGTGCCAATCCGGTCGCCGTGCAAGAGTTGACGCAGCGTGACGCCGTCCACGAACTCCATCAGCAGGTAATACATCCCGCCCGCCTGCCCGAAGTCGTAAATGGTGACGATGTTCGGATGGTTCAGCCGCGCCAGCGCCTGGGCCTCCTTTTCAAAGCGTCCGGCAAACGCGGGGTCTTTCTCCTTTTCCGGCGCGAGGATTTTCAAGGCCACCAACCGGTTCAGCCGCGGTTGGCGCGCCTTGTAAACCACCCCCATGCCGCCCCGACCCAGGCACTCGATGATTTCCAACTGCGGGAAATACTTCGCGATGTCTTCCGGCGCGGGGGGCGGAACTTTGGGCGCGCTCTGCGAAGCGGCCTCTTCATCGCTCAACACCGTCTGGGTCGCCATGTTCACAGCCATCAGGCAGCGCGGACACAAGCCCGCCGGGGCATCGGATGGCAGCGGCGTGCCGCATTGCGGACAGACTGGCTTTGAGGTGTTGCTCATACCCGTTACTGACCGGTTGCCGACGGGCTGTTACAGGATTCCGTCATGATCGCGCCAGGGCGTTGGCCAGGTGACGCAGTTCCGCATCCAGATCGGCGTCGTCAGGCAGGGTTTGGGAGATTGCCTCGCGATAAAGTTCCCGGAAGCGCTTGCGCAGGCGGTGCACCGCGACGCGCGCGTTGCCCTCGCTGATGTGCAACCGCGCCGCCGCGGAACGATAATCGATGGTCCCATGCGACAAGGCGAGGAATTCTTTGAGCACGGTAAAATCGCCCGCCCGGCCGGCGTTAGCGAACTCGCCTTCCAGCCGCGCCATCGCCAGTTCCAGCAGCGTGAGCGCCCATTGGCGGTCGAAGACCTCGTCCGCCGCTGACGATGCGACGGGATCGGCGGCGTAGCGGCTCTCGGCGAATTCGGTGTCCATCGGGATGCAATCCTGTCCGCCGCCGCGCTTCTGGGCGCTCTGACGCCGCCATTCCTTGGCCATGAAATGTTTCAGCGCCGTGATCAGGAAGGTGCGCAGGCGGCCCTTTTCGCGGTCGGCCTGGTCGAGCCAGCGTTTCTCCAGCAGCAGCCGGAAGAATTCCTGGGTGCTGTCCTGCGCATCCTGCGGCGAACTTCCGCAACGCCGGACGAAGGCGTAAAGCGGATACCAGTAGGTCCGGCACAGCGTCTCCAGCGCGGCGGCGGAATCCGGACACGCCTTGTCCTTCGCCGCGAGCACGACGGACCAGCGCGTGGTGATAAACACGCCGCCGTGCCGATGGGTGGACGGCGCGCCGGTGGTGGCTTCAGTTGGCATCCGCAGTGAGAATAAGAAATTCCGGCGGATTGTTACAGCCAAATGACCGGATTGAGTAGTGCCGGGGCGGCGTCTCGGCAGACGGGCCATCCCAACCCGGCGGGCAGGTTGCCCGTTCCACCCTTTTTCAGAGCCGGCGCTGAACTGGTTTCGACTCGCCGCGCGCGCCGCGGTGCGTAATGATCCCGGCCATGAAACTCCTGTCATGCGTTCGCTCCGCCATCGGAGTCGCACTTCTGTTGCCGGCGGTCGCCTCCGCGCCCGCCGCCGAGATTCCTGAAAATCTTGTTGCGGAAGGCATCCCGACGATCCCGGCTGAACTGCGGCAGGACGCAGGCCGCTATCTGGAATTCCGTTCCGCTGGCGTGGCGGACTGGCATCCCACCCGCCGCGAACTGCTCATCACCACGCGCTTCGCCGAAGTGAACCAACTGCACCTGCTCAAGCAACCCGGCGGCGCACGGCGCCAACTCACCTTTCTCCCCGAGCCCGTCGCGGGCGGCAGTTTTCAGCCGACCCAGGGCGACTTCCTCGTGTTCGCACAGGACACGGGCGGCGGAGAATTCTACCAGTTCTATCGCTTCGACCTGGCCGACGGTCGGGTGACTTTGCTCACGGACGGCAAAGCACGCAACCAGGGCGCCCGCTGGGACCGCGCCGGCAAGCGTTTCGCCTACACTTCCACGCGCCGCAACGGCCGCGACACGGACGTCTGGCTTCTGGACCCGCGCGAGCCGAAGTCGGATCGCCTGCTGGTCGAACTATCTGGCGGCGGCTGGAGCGTGCAGGATTGGTCGCCGGATGATGCGCGCCTGCTGCTGGGGGAAACCCTTTCCATCAACGAGAGCCGTCTCTGGCTGGCCGACGCCCGCACCGGAGCGAAGGAACTGCTGACGCCGCAGAGCGTGGAGAAAGTCTCGTGGAGCGCGGCGCGTTTTGCCGCCGACGGCCAGTCGGTCTTTGTGGCGACGGACCAGGATTCCGAGTTCCGCCGGTTGTGCAAAATGGATTTGACCAGCCGCCGGCTCACTCCATTGATGAAAGAGGCCGCTTGGGACGTGGAGGAATTCGAGCTGTCGCACGACGGCCGCACCCTGGCGGTCGTGCTCAACGAAGACGGTTCGAGCCGGGTGCGGCTGCTCGATGCGCGCTCCGGCAAGGAACGCCGCGCCCCGAAGCTGCCCGCCGGCGTCATCAATGGCCTCAGTTGGCATCGGAACAACCGGGACCTCGCCTTCAACGTATCCAGCGCGAAGTCGCCCGCCGACGCGTATTCACTCGACGTGAAGTCCGGCCGCGTCGCGCGCTGGACGGAGAGCGAGACGGGTGGGCTGGACCCGGCGGCGTTCGTCGAGCCGGAACTCGTCCGGCTGAAGAGCTTCGACGGTCTGGAGTTTTCGGCGTTCGTCTATCGGCCGGACCCGAAGAAGTTTCCCGGGCCGCGCCCGGTGCTGGTGAACATTCACGGCGGACCGGAGGCGCAGTCGCGGCCCATTTTTCAGGCGCGGAACAATTACTATCTGAACGAACTGGGCGTGGCCATCGTGTATCCGAACGTGCGCGGCTCGGACGGTTACGGCAAAACGTTCCTGACGCTCGACAACGGCTTCAAGCGCGAGGATTCGGTGAAGGACATTGGCGCGGTGCTGGACTGGATCGGCACGCAGGCGGGCTTCGACGCGCAGCGCGTGGCGGTGATCGGCGGCAGCTACGGTGGCTACATGGTACTGGCCTGCATGATTCATCATGGCGACCGGCTGCGTTGCGGCGTGGACGTGGTCGGGATTTCGAGCTTCCTGACGTTCTTGAAGAACACGCAGGATTACCGGCGCGACCTGCGCCGGGTGGAATACGGCGATGAGCGCGACCCGGCGATGGCGGAGTTCCTGGGCCGCATTTCACCCATCGCGCGCGTCGGAGAGATCCGGAAGCCGCTGTTCGTGGTGCAAGGCTTCAACGACCCGCGCGTGCCGGTCACGGAATCGGAGCAGATGGTCACCGCCATCCGCAGCCACGGCGGCACGGTGTGGTATCTGATGGCGAAGGACGAAGGCCACGGCTTCCGCAAGAAGCGCAACGTGGATTTCATGTTCTACAGCACCGTGCAGTTTCTGCGAGAGCACTTGTTAAACTCTCCCCAGTAGGGCGCCGCGCGGCCACACGATCGCCGCCGGAGGTCATCACGGGGCGATCATTTTCAGCCATGCGGCCTGGTCGGTGCCGAGATAGTTCTGGAGGGTTCTGGCGCGTTACGGGAGCAAATCGTTCAAAGCCGCTTCCAACACGGGATCGCGACCCGCCAAGAAATCCTGGATCGTGAACGGCACCGTCACATCCGGTTCCAGCGAGCCGGGGTCGCTTTTGGAAAGCGGTCGGAAATGTTTCGTCGAGTAACGCACGGTGAGCCGCGAGTTCGGGAGCGTAAAGGACCTAACTTCGCCATAGCAATTGGGCTTGCCGCCGGTCGGCTGGCCAATCAGGCGGGCCTGGAGACGATTCTGGAAGTACATCGCGCCCATGACGCCGGAGGAGAACGTGTGTCCGCCGATGAGAACTTTGACCTGTCCTTTGCCGGAAAGCCCGGGCTGCTGCTTCAACTTTTTGATGAGTGGATTGATCACTTCCGAGTTTCCGCCGCCGTTAAGCCGCAAATCCACCACCACTCGCGAAGCGCCCTGCCTGAGGGCATCAGCCACGGATTCCTCCGCGAACCTCGCGAATGGGTGGTTCGGAGCCTCCGAGCATCGGTTGTATTGGATGTAAAGCGTCCGGCTCTGAGGCAGGAACTTGCGGCAGTAATACGCCCCAGGTTGCCGGCGATACATCGGAGTCGGAATTTTCAGAACCTCCGTTGCTTGGATCTGTTTTTGGCCGCTGACAGACTTTGCTGGCATGACGCGCAGCGCGAACGGCTGGCCGTCCTGTTTCGCCAGCAACCACTCCACGCTGCCGTCCGGGTCGGCGACGTTCAAATGTTGCAGCAGTTCAACCAGAACCATGAAGTCCGGACTCTGTTGCCGCAGCCAGGCCGGGTTCTCGTGCGGGATGTAAGCCTTGATTTCCTGTTCAAGCTGTTCCGGTGTGCTTAAACCGATTCGCAGCACCCGCGCACCAAGAGCCGCGCGGTATTCGGGTGCGGCGGAAATGACCACCAGCCCATCCGAACACCATTGCATCCAAAGCGGATACTTGCGAAATGGCGGAGCGATCGCACTCCAATCCAGCGACGTGTGCGCCACGCCCACACCGGCGATGACGCGCATCAGCCGGAGAATGATGTCCGCGTCGGAAAGCTTTTCGGCGTCCTCCCTCAGCGAGGTCAGGTTCCGTTTGAAATCCGTCTTCGACACCAGTTTATAGAAATCCCGATGGCGCTTGGGAAGCTCGGTTTCGATCAATTGAATGTCCTGCCGCCAGCATTCCTCGCGGCTCGGCGCGGATGAATCCCTCCCGGTTTGAAACGAAAGGAGATAGGGAACTGCCGGGCGACCCTGAGTATCGCGGAAGCTGGAAAACCTCTCGGTGTTCAGCCAGATGCCATAGCGCCGGCCCGGCTCCAGGTTGGCTTTGAGCACGCAGGTTCGCCGATCGGCTTCGTAGCGGGGCTGGCCGCCCTGCGGCGTTGAATTGTCCCAGGCGCCAACCCACGACCACGTTTTATCCGCCATATCGCGGCTGAATGTCACCCGGATTTCGAATTCGCCCGGGGGAACATTCGTACTGCCATCCTCAGGAACAGTCTTGATCACCACCGGTCGGGATGAATCGTCTTGAGCGAAGCAGACACCGGGGTCAAAGCGGCAGGCCACGCCAAGGATGAAGAGGACAAAACAGGTTTTGATTTTCATACGATTGTGAGCGCCAGAGAAGAGCCGCCAAACATCCGAAGCAGACGCACGTTATCAAGCGATGCCGCACCCGGATTTTCCCGTTCCTTGAGCAGCGCGGCGAACTTACAGGAGATGATACCCAACACCGCGTTTGTGACGAAGGATCCGGCCCACAATGCCCAATAGGCCCATGCGAACGGGAGATCCCAGCGGCCCGCGGCTAACCAGAACACTCCCGAGGCAAGCATTAACCTGAGACCGCTGGGAATCAGCAATCTCAAAGAGGCCGGTCTATTTGCTTGGACGCTCACGGGTTTGGGCCTCCGGCCTGCCTTGGCGCAACAGCGCGTCTTCGTTCTCCAGCGTCAAAGAATCGTTATTCATAAAGGTCATTCCCCGCTTATGTCGTCACCGATTCCACAATTATTCACGGTGGTTGCCGACGCTTCCGCCAGCGAGAACTCATTCCGTGAAGCGGCGCGGTTCAGTTGTTCCCTGCATTCTTCGGATCCGGGCTGATGGCGTTCAGCCAGTTTGCGGCGGGCTGTTTCTGGTAGGACTGGAAGCCCTTGTCGCCGAACACGGCGCGGACGGAATTCTCCGTCTCCGCGCGGATGCCCTGCAAGGCGGCGGTGCGTTGTTCTTTCGTCAAAGCTTGGTCCTGCCGGATTTTCCTGGCCTGATCCTCGGCAATTTTTTTCATGTCATAAACTTTTACGGCGGCGTCCTTGCCCAGGCTCTCGCGGTCAGCGACGCGATACATGGCTTGGAAGGCGTAATCCTGGGCGCGCTTGTATTCCTGGTAGCGTTCCTCGCCGAGGGTGGCCTTGATCTGGTCGTTGAGTTGTTGCTCGGCGGCCTTTTGTTTTTGCTTCTCCTCGCCTTTCAGGTTCAGACCGCCCATGCCGCTTACGCCGAATTCGTCGTCATAGGCTTTGCGCTTCTTAAAGATGTCGAGAAATTCCTGCTCCGACGGCTCGAAGCCGGCGAGCTGCATCCGCATCATGTTCGCGGTCATGGAAAAGCGAAGGTTGTAGTCGAGCATTTCCTCCGGCGTGAGGATGGCGGCCATCGCGTCTTCGGACTCCTTCATCATTTTGCGGA